>CALIUX010000277.1 GCA_938048505.1 uncultured Pseudomonadales bacterium | reverse complement strand
ATTTTCCAATACCGCGATGGCCCACCTGTTTTGAGTGGCGCAGGTAGCAAGGCGTAATGCATTTCAATCCTTTGTTTTATCTCGCTGCTTGGCATAAACGCATCTGATCGGCTGTGGCTGCTTATTTCACCAAGTGGCATTTCTTCGATAAAGCTGATGTCAAAGCCATTTGAAATGGCGTATTCCACTAGTGGAATGATTTGATCATCATTTTGGCCTTTTAAAATGACACTATTGATTTTGATTTTTTGAAAGGGAAGGGCTGAGCTAGTCTCTAATCCTTGTAGTACCGTTTCGAGCTTTCCTGTTCGTGTTATGCGTGAAAAAGCTGCGCTATCGAGCGTGTCTAAGCTAACATTTAGTCGTTTTATGCCTGCTTGATGAAGGTCTTTGCCAAGCGTATGAAGGTGGCTGCCATTGGTTGTGATTGCCAGATCGTTTAAATTGGAATGTGTGCTCAAGTTACCGAGTAATTCCGTGACATTACGCCGAATGAGCGGTTCGCCGCCTGTAATCCTAATCTTATTGACCCCTAAATCCATAAAGGTATGGCCAATAAACGCTAGCTCTTCTAGCGTGAGTAAGTTTTTGCGGGGCGTAAAGACCATCTCTTCAGCCATGCAATAAGTGCAGCGAAAGTCGCATCGATCTGTTACCGAAATGCGTAAATAGTTAATTGTTCGCCCAAAGGGGTCTACCAGGTTGCTTTCAGGCATAGATTGCTACATCTTTTTATGAGTGGGATTCTGCTTATTTAAAGCGAATCAAATAGCGTTTGGGCCAGAACTTTCCGGTGATCCAAAAGGCTTTTTTGTGTTTGTCATAGGCAATTCCATTGAGGGCCTCATGCATTGGGCGCCGTGTGCTGGCGGCAACAATCTTGCTCAAGTCATATTGCTTTTGTACTTCGCCTGTATTGGGGTTGATGGCAATAATAAGTGATTCTTGCCAAATGTTGGCCCAAATCAAACCCTCGGCATATTCCAGTTCATTAATCTTTTGCCATTGTCTGTTGAAGCCGTGTACGTTGAGCTTTTTGATCACATCAAAAGAATTGTTATCGCGCAGTAAGATCTGGTTGCTGCCATTGCTCATAGCCCAATGTTGCCCTGTATGGGTTAAGCCCCATCCTTGCCCCTGAACAGGAATAGCCTCAATGGGTTTTAGTGTTGTTTTATCAAGCTTAATCGCGAGCTGCTTTTTCCAAGTGAGTAAGATGAGGTCTTTCCCGTTGCTGGCAATACCTTCGGCAAAAAGTGATTTGGGCAGCCTGTATTTTGCTTGCTCAATATTGCTTTGGTCGTACCGTACGATATGGCTTCGCCCATACAGTCCTGAGCTCTCAATAAATGCATCGCCATCCATAATCCACCCCTGTGTAAAGCTGGAGGCGTCATGTGCGGCCTCGGAAAGAATCTCGTAGGTGTCAGAATGCTGAACGGTTGATGGGTGAGAAATGGAAGATGAAAAAGGTATGGCCGGCTCAGCCGTTGTATTGTGCGTAAAAGTGACTGCGAGCGCCGCATAAAGAAATAGAATGTAAAACAGAAAAGAGTGCTTCATTTTTCTGTTAAAGATCGAGTGCTTGCATCATCGATTGCATTTTTTGATGGTTTTCTGCTTTTGATAAAGGTGTTTCATTTATGCCTGGTTTGTCATTTGGCGGATTGACTTCATAGACTTCACCGCGACTTATGCGTTCACAGATGTCGCGGTATTTTTTGCGAAAGATAGGGTAGGCCGAAGATTCGCTGCTGGTTTGTAAAAAATACCAGTCACACTCCTTGCCCGCATGGTAAATCGCTGGATGACTCCATGCATATTGCGCTTTAGGGGAGGGTGCTCGGCAGGCTTCTAAATAAGCTGTATGGGCGTCTGGCATGCTCATATTGCTCGCACTCTCACAGTGCTTAATCATGGTATGCATTGTTGGCAGGTAATCGCTGCTCTCAATAATCGTTTTGGCGGCCATGAGCAATGCATCGGGTTCAAAGCGCGTTAACTCATTTAGCCAGAGCTTTTTGATTTGCACGAGCTCGGTTTCAGTAGCAAAAGCCTTAAAAAACTGGGCATGATAGTTGAGCCTAAACAGCGCAAAGACTTGATTGATGGCGTCAATGCGTTGCTCTCGGTTGTGGTTAGTCTGCCCAGCTTCTATCGGTGACGAGTGCTTCAAGTGAAAGGTCTCTAGTGGTTGAGTTTTGAGGGTTGGCGATACTGCGCTGTGCCCATCGGCGCTTCACGTATTGTAAAAAACGTGTATTCCAAGAGCTATGAACCTGATTGCTATCGCGCCAATAAATAACAAACTCAGGCACAATTTGCTGAGCAAATTGCAGGTCTATATTAGCGAGTTTTAGTACATCATATACATCGCGAGAAGGCTGCCAGCCCGCTGCAATACGCCTTGGCGTGGTATCGTGTTCTAGCGCTGCATTATAACGCGCCCACTGTCTATTGACATGGTCGCGAAAACGGCGATTCCAATTGTCGCTGCTTGCACCTTGTTCGCGCCAATACAATACAAATTCAGGAATAGCATCTTCAATAAAGCCTTGGTTAATACCTGCATGAAGGCTCAATACCTCGAATGCATCCTCGCTTGGTCGCCAATCTTTTTGCATAAAGGTGGCTTGCGGTCGTTGATTTTGCTGCGCTTGGTGTCCTCGCCATTTGTGCATAACATGCGCATGAAATTTGCCGTTCCATGAGTGAGCTGGCTCATTTCGTTCTCGCCAGTAAGTAATGAATTCACCCACATGACTCAGTGCAAAAGATTCGGGGATGTTGTGCTGCGCAAGCTGGTTGAGGGTGTCTCGTTCGGGCTGCCAGTGTGGGGCAATGATATTCATGCGCGGAGTTTGCTGATGCGCCGAATGCGGGAGGGCCTCTTGCTGAATGTGGTCGTGTTGCGCGCCAGAATTTATTTGTCTTGTTGCTGCTTGAGGATTACCTGTTTGGGGTTGGCTGGCTGGCGTACCGTTTGTTTGATGCGGATATGATGCAGTCTGCGCTTTGGCTGGGGCTGGCTTAAATGCAAATTTGAGCATGTGAGATTGCAAATAGGGCGCCGACGCGAGTAAGAGAACGTTGGCCTCTCTCAGATTAGTGACTAACCGCTGAATGTCTCGCGCTTGCCAGAAGGGGGCAGTGGTGCCGAGCTGTTGATGGGTAAGTGTCAGCCACTCATAGCCATTTTGGTTTTGGGTAGGGCTGTTGAGGTGGTATTGCGTTAGCAGCTGCAGCAGCAATGCCTCTTCTACACCCAATTGGCATGCCAGCGAAGGATAGAGTAATAGTGGTTGCTCAGGCATCCAGCTTGTCGTGTTGTTATGCTCGCTCATAGTGTTTGTCCGAACACCTGCTGCATTGTCTGTTACAAGGGGTGTCGGCGGTTTGCCTGAGGAAGAGTTTATCATCTGCACATTATAGCGCCGCTCAGGGGCTGGCGGCACGCTAAAATGTTCAAATTATGCCGCGCATTTTTTCTTCGCGGCTTGCTGGGCGCTTTTAATGGCTTCAGGAGGTGTGATTCAAGGGTGGTTTGTAAAAAATGGATTGAATAGCGCACAAGAAAAATCGCTCTATGGCGCATACAGGCGCTCCTAGAGGCTTTTATGGTGCTTACGATTGGCTCATGTGATAGTATTGGGAATCTTGTTCGGCTCCTTGTGGGCCTTTAGAGGCGCTTTCAGCGAAAAGCGCTGACTATTTTAATAATAATTCCAATTTAAGGAATCGTTTCTCTTATGAGTGACATTGCTAAAGAAGTCCTTCCGGTCAATATTGAAACAGAACTAAAACAATCGTACCTCGATTACGCAATGAGCGTGATTGTCGGGCGTGCGCTACCTGATGTACGCGATGGCCTTAAGCCAGTGCATCGTCGTGTTTTATTTGCAATGAATGAATTGAACCTTGATTGGAATAAACCTTATAAAAAATCAGCCCGTGTTGTCGGGGATGTCATTGGTAAATATCACCCGCATGGTGACTCAGCAGTTTACGATACGATTGTTCGTATGGCGCAGCCCTTTTCTCTGCGCTACATGCTTGTAGATGGTCAAGGTAATTTTGGTTCGATTGATGGTGATAGCGCGGCTGCGATGCGTTATACCGAAATCCGTATGCAAAAAATTGCACATGATTTACTCGCTGATCTCGACAAAGAAACGGTCAACTTTGTGCCTAACTATGATGGCCAAGAGCTGATCCCAGAAGTCTTGCCAACACGTGTGCCCAATCTGCTTGTTAATGGCTCTAGTGGTATTGCCGTGGGAATGGCTACAAACATTCCACCCCATAACTTAAGCGAAGTTATTAAGGCCTGTATTGCATTGATTGATACACCGGAGCTGGGTGTTGATGAGTTGATGGAATATATTCCAGGGCCAGATTTCCCTACTGGCGGCATCATCAATGGTCGCGCTGGCATCCTAATGGCTTACCGTACAGGCCGTGGCCGCATTTATGTGCGTGCCAAAGCATCTGTAGAGGTGAATGAAAAAACCAATCGCGAAACAATTATCGTGACCGAAGTGCCTTACATGGTGAACAAAGCAAGGCTCATCGAAAAAATTGCTGAGTTGGTGAAAGACAAAAAAATAGAAGGCATCTCTGAGATTCGTGACGAATCTGATAAAGATGGCTTGCGCGTCGTTATTGAAGTTAAGCGTGGCGATATGGGCGACGTGGTGCTCAATAACCTATATGCCCAAACCCAAATGGAAAGTGTGTTTGGCATCAATACCGTTGCATTGGTTGATGGTCAGCCAAAGCTTCTTAATCTTCTTGAGCTACTTCAATATTTTATCAAACACCGCCGTGAAGTAGTTACACGCCGTACAATTTATCTGCTTCGCAAGGCGCGCGAAAGAGGGCACGTTCTTGAAGGTTTGGCTGTAGCTATCGCCAACATCGACGACGTTATTATCACAATCAAGAACTCTGCCACGCCACAAGATGCTAAAGAAGCCTTGTTAAGCAAGGGCTGGCCGGTTGGAACAGTTAGCCAATTTCTAGAGCGTGCGGGAGCGGATGCCTGCCGCCCTGATGAGTTGCCAGTGAATTTTGGTTTGCATGATGGTCTATATCATCTCTCTCCTGCACAAGTTCAAGCCATTCTTGATTTGCGCTTACACCGTCTAACCGGTATGGAGCATGACAAGTTACTTTCTGAGTATGAAGAAAAGCTCCAGCAGATTGCTGAATACCTTGAAATTCTAGGCAATCCGACTCGCTTAATGACGTTAATCCGTGAAGAGTTAGAGGTTGTTGAACAATCTTATGGTGATGCGCGTCGTACTGAAATTCATGAATCTCGTGCCGATTTAACCGTAGAAGACCTCATAAACGAAGAAGATCGCGTCGTAACCATCTCTCACGGTGGCTATGCTAAGAGTCAACCGTTAGATGCTTATCAAGCTCAGCGTCGTGGCGGAATGGGCAAAAGTGCTACGGCCGTCAAAGACGAAGATTTTGTTGAGCACCTATTAATTGCTAATACCCACGATTACATTCTTTGCTTTACGAATCGCGGCAAGGTGTATTGGCTGAAGACATTCCATATCCCCATTGCTGGCCGGACAAGCCGTGGGCGCCCAGTTGTGAACCTCTTGCCACTAGAAGACAACGAACGCATTACGTCGATCTTACCGGTTAAAGAGTTTGATGAAGATCACTTCATCTTTATGGCAACGGCCAAGGGTACGGTCAAAAAGACGGCGTTGTCACAATTTGCTCGCCCACGTAACAGTGGCTTGATTGCGCTGGATCTTGTTGAGGGTGACAGCCTAGTGGGCACGGCTATTACGGATGGCAGTTGTGATGTACTGCTTATGGCGTCAAATGGTAAAGCAACACGCTTTAAAGAAGCGGATGTGCGTGCAATGGGTCGTACCTCTCGCGGCGTGCGTGGTATGCGTTTTGATGAATCGCAAAAAGTGATCTCAATGATCATTCCTAAACCTGACGGTAAAATCTTAACCATCAGTGAAAACGGTTACGGTAAACGTACCGAAGAAGCTGACTTCCCCACAAAAGGTCGTGGCGGGCAGGGCGTTATTGCCATGCAAACCTCTGAGCGTAATGGCATCTTGGCGGGCGCGGTTCAAGTGTTTGAGGGCGATGAAATTATGATCATCTCTGACCAAGGTACTTTGGTGCGTACGCGTGCTGATGAAGTCTCTATCTTGAGTCGTAATACTCAGGGTGTGCGCTTGATCAAAACGAAAGAAGCTGAGCACATTGTGAGCGTTGGTCGTATCGAAGAAAGTGATGAAGAGAATGATCAAGAGAGCGACGCAACTGAAGTAGAGGGCGAAGAATAAGCATGAGCGATAAGTCAGCCCAAGAGGCGTTAGAGCTAGGTAAGTTACGTGATCAAATTGATGCATTAGATGATCAAATTGGCTCGCTAATCAGTGAGCGTGCGCGCTGCGCGCAAGCGGTTGCTGAAGTGAAAGACCGTTATTGCGAGGGCGATAGTAAGCCGATTTATTATCGCCCTGAGCGTGAAGCTCAAGTGCTTCGCAAGGCCATGGAAAAAAACGATGGGCCTCTGAGTAATGAAGAATATGCTCGCTTATTCCGTGAAATCATGTCTGCTTGCTTGGCGCTCGAAAATCCCGTTAAAGTCGCGTTTTTAGGCCCTGAGGGCACGTTTACCCATGAGGCTGCGCTTAAGCACTTTGGGCACAGTGCGCATGCGGTCTCTTTGTCGGCCATCGATGAGGTCTTTCGAGAAGTTGAAGCGGGCGGCTGCCAGTTTGGTGTTGTGCCGGTAGAAAATTCCACCGAAGGTGTTGTAACGCATACGCTCGATTCTTTTTTGACATCGAACCTTCGTATTTGTGGTGAAGTCGTCTTACGCATCCATCACAACCTGATGGTTTCAGATGTCACCAAGCAAGACAGCATTAGCCGTATTTACTCTCATGCGCAGTCTCTAGCGCAATGTCGGAAATGGCTCGATGCGAACTACCCTAATGCTGAGCGTATTGCGGTAGCGAGCAATGCTGAAGCGGCAAGGCGAATGAAAAGCGAGTGGAATGCAGCGGCAATTGCAAGCGATGCGGCGTCTAAGCTGTATGGCTTAACAACTATCGCTGAGAAAATTGAAGACCTGCCTGATAACTCTACTCGTTTCTTGATTGTTGGGAATCAGCATGTCGGCGCAAGTGGTGAAGACAAAACCTCTGTTGTGGTCGCTGTGCATAATGAGCCTGGCGCATTGCATGAAATTTTAGCGCCATTTCATAAGCATAATGTTGATCTCACGCGCGTCGAAAGCCGCCCATCTCGTTCAGGCACGTGGAACTATGTGTTTTTCATTGACATGGTCGGCCATCAAAGTACCGAGCCGGTATCAAAGGCACTTGAGCAGGTGAGTAGCCTAGCGTCCGATGTTAAAAGTCTAGGCTCTTACCCCAAAGGGGTTTTGTAAGTGTTGCCTCAGGTTAAGCGTTGCATCATTGTTGGCTTGGGCTTAATTGGCGGCTCACTTGCCTTGGGGCTTAAACGCTCAAAATTCTGTGAGTCAGTAGTTGGTATTGATGCGTCACAGCATGCTGTTGAGCAAGGATTGGCGCTAGGCGTCATTGATGAAGGTTATGCCTCGCTTCAAGACGTTGCGGGCAGCTTTTCTGAAAGTGATATTATTTTTTTGTCTGTTCCGGTTTTGGCTTTTCCCGAGCTTATTAATTCACTTGCCCCTTATGTTAAGAGTGGCGCGACCATTACCGACGGCGCCAGCGTAAAGTGTAGTGTGATTCATGCATTTAATGATGTTATGGGTAAGACGCCGTCTAATTTTGTTGCGGGCCACCCGATTGCCGGCTCAGAAAAAAGCGGTGTGACGGCTGCATCAGCCGAACTGTACGCTAACCGCCGTTGTATTGTATGCCCTGAAGCGCATACCGACCCGCACCATATCGAGCGAGTGACTCAGATGTGGCAAAGCGTGCAAGCAGATGTGCACCAGATGTCGGCCGGTGTGCATGATCAAGTCTTCGCCGCAACCAGCCATCTACCGCATGTTATTGCATTTGCTTTGGTCGATGCGTTAGCGAATAGTCCTCATAGTGCAGAGGTCTTTGAAAATGCTGCGGGTGGTTTTACCGGTTTCACACGCATAGCGTCAAGTAACCCGCGTATGTGGAAAGATATTAGTTTGGCTAATAAGCAATCCATTATCGAAACACTAGATTGTTTTTCTGAAACATTAGAAGGCTTGCGTACCGCTATACAGGAAGATGATGGTCAGCACCTTGAGGCAGTCTATGATCGCGCAAAGATGGCGCGCGATAAGTTCTTATGCGCTGGTGATTAGGTGCCATACCAAAGTGTTCTAAGTGAACCCCCT
>CALIUX010000276.1 GCA_938048505.1 uncultured Pseudomonadales bacterium | reverse complement strand
AGTCCCTAGTTCTTCTGTTTCATCACTGCCCTCTAGAGTGGCTGCACCATTGAGTTTTCGCACAGATGAAAAGTCTGGGTGCGCATTGGTAAATGTCGCGTGATGCCAAAAACCCAGTCGTTCGCGTAAATCTTCTGGTAGAGAGGCCCATGCACCAGCAGCTTTAACCTGTTGATCCCCCAAGCTAAACGTCACCGGGTTTTGAAAGGATTCGGCTTGGGCACCTAGTTCTGCTATTTGCGGATGCTCAATACGTGACAGCGGGTCATTGCTATCGTTATCAATGGCTGGGTAGGTTCCAGGCACATTGGTATTGGTGGGGTCTGCGCCTTGCATATGGCTGAGTATCAGTGTGCTGTAGCCAAAGCTCTGAGCGTGGGCAGGTGAGCTAATGGATGCTAAAAAGCTAACAGGTAAACCGGTGACGAGTGATGTCATTGGGAGTGACCCAAATGAAAAAGCACTTTTTAGCAAAAAGTGTCTACGACTAGACTGCTTATTTTTGAATACAGGTTGTTTGCGCATAATTAAAATCCCACACTGATCGCATCGGGTGATGAGCACGCTGTAAACCACATCCATCGCCATGCGATAAAAGCGGGTTGATCGTACCCACAACTAATGGTGTCTTGCGTTTGAATAGCGTCCTCGCTTGTGCAGGCTGTTTCATGTGTCGCAAGGGCATAAATATTATTCATTTCGTTTAATGCTGTTTCATAGCGTGGGTGGTTTGAAGGGATACCCATTAAACTTTGTACGAGTGCATCGGCCAGCTGCTCTGGGTTTAAACCAGATGTATTAATCAATTTGTTGCTGTTTGAGGCAAAAACTTGTGTGCGGGCGCCTGCACATCGGCTTTCAATTGATTTACTGTAAAAGCCGGTTAATTGCGTGGGGACAACATAATCTTCTGATCCACGACTGAGTTGATCTGAGGGGATAATGCCAAAGTCATAAAACTTATTGCACAGTCTTAATGTGCCCGTCGTATTGTATTGCGCGTTGAGTGCCAGAGCCCGTTGTTCCATTGCACGGCAAAAATGATTAGAGCGGGCCATGCTAATTTGATATTCCGTTTCTTCATGGGTGGTGGTGAGTTCGGTTGCAGTAAACAGCGGCGAACTAAAAAAGGCTTGCACTAATAGTGACATATTGAATTGATTACTCGCAAAGTCATTTGCTAAGCGAATAAATTCTTCATCAGCTTCTTCGCAGCGTTGACTATTAGCCCACATGCACAGTTTTTGCACCCAAGCTGTTGCAAAGCGGGGGTGATTGGCAATGAGTGAAGCAAAATCATCCACGGACTCCATTATTCCACTCACACCTAAAAACGAAAATGTCGCTTGTTGTGTAGTCTGAACATCAGTTGAGCGATGGCGAATACTTTGATAATTATCAAAAATTAATTTCATCGTATCCATATGACGATGGCACTGGTAACAGGTTGTAGTGGGGTCAGAGTGGTCTTGGTCAATTCCGTCTTCACTTAAATGTGGTGTTGCATCGCTAGGATTAAAGGATGCATCTAATGCTGCAATAAGTGTTTGCGAGGCCGTCACGCGAAATAAATTATCAATATTGGTGGCCCACATTTCAAAAAAAGCAGGAGAAGAGAAAAAGCCTACCCGCGGAAACCGCAAAGCCAATGAACCCCCATCGGGAATGCTACGGAGTTGATTAGCGAAGGCGCTGCTATTTTCATACTGAGCAGGCGTTTGCGATTGTGTAAATGTTACGTAGCGCCAATCGTTGTAATCCGGCTCGATCAGATGGGCAAATTGCGATAAATAATCTTCGGGTGCCGAGCCGCGTAGTTCATTTCGATCTTCTGTCTGATTGGGTTTGTCGGCATAGGTTAGTGCAACAAGTACGGCAGTTGTGACCTTCCAGCGCCTTGTTGTCACAATGTTTCGAAAGTCTTCCCCGCTTTTGGCTATATCTAATGCGGTCAGCGTAAATTGTTCACGCAGGTTGGATCCCAGTGCGTTTCTGTCTAATACGGCAGAAGAACGTATGCTATTAAACTGATCGGCATAGCGTGCAGTGGGTGAGACATCGAGCTGTAAAGCAAAGCGCATAAATTCGCGCATTTTAATACTGTAAGCCTCGGTAGTTTGCCACTGTTTAATGAGTTGTTGTAATGCACTCGCGTTGTACGATCCAGTGCCGCCCACGTCTTCTAACTCATTAAATGTGGGGGCGCCGCCGTGCAGAATATATTTGGCCTTTGAGAGTGCTTCGGGTGCGCCCGTTGGTGCAAAGGGTTTGCTTTCTGTAACGGTGGGTGTTTCGGTTGCAATCACTTGCGATGCCCACTCGGTAATACACGCTACCTCTTCAGTATTCATGACCGGCCCGGATTGCGGCATAGAAGCGCGCTTACATGCGCCCTGTTGAAAGGCATCATAGCGATCAGGGTCAACCAACTTGAGTAGCAGTGAGTTTTCTACATTACTGGAGTCGATGAGCTTTTCAGTGGCACAATCACTGCCGCCAAATTCAGTGGTGCGGTCCAGTAAGCGCTGGCCCACATTGCCGCTCTCTAAATTCAAATTCCCGCCAATATTGAGATAGGTTTGTGCACCATGGCAAACGAGGCAGCTACGCTGCGTAAAAATAGTTTGCACTTGGTTAAAGCCACAGCTTTCTGCCGCCGCTGTTGATGATGTGCTTATTGATGACTCGTTTGTTGATGTGTTGTCGGACGATATTGTTATTTCAGAGCTTGTACTCGACGTACTTGTGTTTGAAGGGCTTGTGCTCGAAAGATTTATACTTGAAAAGCTTGTGCTTGAATGACCTGTATTAGGTGAAGTGCTGGAGGAGGTGACGTCTGGTGGGGACGTGGCGGAAGATGAATTCCCATTAGAGCTGTTGTTACTGACTCCTGAGCAGCCACTGAGCAGCCATGCGACGATAGCTAGGATAAAAAAACGATTTGATGCTCCCGTGAGCGTTTTACACAACAACATAGTACTGACTCAATTAATCAAAATTGTATCTCATTTATACTAGAAGCTTTGAGGGGCAATAGGAATCGGAATAAGAAGATTGGTCTTTTATATAAAAAACTAATATATCGATTTTGAAAAACAGTGATTTGAGTTATTGATTTATAACGGTTTTCTAAGTTTTAGCGTGAGCTTATGAACGATTGGTAGGTATAGATGGGTTGATGAGAGACGGATGAGAGATTGATCGAGGCTTGTATAGGTAGTGCTCACCCCTGAATAGCTTGAATAGGGGTAAACCAACAACGGTCTGGTATGGCTTGATGTACAATAGTGGTCATACACCTTTCCCCTTTTTCAAATCTTTTTAACGTAAGCCGAGAAGTACTGTGACC
>CALIUX010000275.1 GCA_938048505.1 uncultured Pseudomonadales bacterium | reverse complement strand
TCTCCGAACGGCAAGATTGACACAGCCGCACTTCCCTCACCTGATGTGACTCAAGGAATCATAGAGCCTGCCGAAACGTTTTATGAAATACGTATGGCGGAGCACTGGAAGGTATTACTCGATAGAGAGCAAGTTGGCCTTCAACAGGATTTCTTTGAGCTGGGAGGCAATTCCATAAAGTTAATCGAACTGATCTACGAATTACAAAAAGAATTCAATGTTGAAGTTGCCGTTAGTCAACTCTTTAAAACATCTACGCTTTATGGCATGGCCAAAATGCTAGAACACGTCATTATTGGTCGAGAGCAAGGCGCACAACCGTTCTTGCATTTCAACAATCGTAACCTGCCTACCGTCTTTTGTTTACCGCCTGCAGGCGGGCATGGATTGATTTACCGACAATTAGCTAAATCAATGCCTGAATATCACCTACTTGCTTTTAATTATTTAATAGGTGATGACAAGGTCAACGCTTATGCAGATTGGATACAAGAACTTAAGCATGAGGGGCCATTAATATTAATAGGTTACTCATTGGGAGGAAATCTTGCTTTTGAAATCACCAAAGAGCTTGAGTCAAGAGGAGAAATTGTTCGTGACATTATTATTTTAGATTCTTATCGCATTGCTGAAACCTTCGAATTCAAAGATGAGCACATGAAAGAATTTGAAAAAGAGTTACGAGAGCATTTAAGCAAGCATACTGGCTCTAATATCATCGAGAAAGAAACACTTTCTCAGGCGCATGATTACATCGACTTCAGTAGCCGAACCGTAAACGCGGGCTATGTAGACGCCAACATCACAGTATTAGCAGACGAAACTAAACTAGCGTTTTATCAAAGTGGTCAAGAAGGGAGTTGGCATGGCTGTGCAAATGAGGTAACAGTCTACCAAGGTGCCGGCCTGCATGCCGATATGCTAGATGCCGAAAACACCGGGGCTAACGCCACACTCATAAGGCAAGCCTTTTCTGCAGCACAGGTTAACACGCCAGAAAAGGAGACTGTCAATGCCTAGACAAGTCGAGAAAATCAGTGTTAGCGGCTCACTTAACGGGCCCAGTGTAGTGGTCATTGGTGGTGGCGTTGCGGGCATGGCAACTGGCTGTTATCTGCAAATGAATGGATTTAATACACATATTTTAGAGCGCCATAAAATACCTGGGGGCTGCTGTACGGCTTGGGAGCGAAATGGCTATGTCTTTGATTACTGTATCGAGTGGCTCCTTGGGAGTGGAGATGGCAATGAAGCCAATCAGGTTTGGCAAGAACTCGGGGCGCTATCAGGGAAGGATGTAAAAGATTTTTCTCTTTTCAATCGTGTTGTTTCTAACCAAGGGGAATTTGTAGATTTTTATAATGATCCCGACAAGCTCGAAAAGCATTTGTTGGATTTATCTCCCAATGACGCCAAACCGATAAAAGATTTTTGCGATGCCATTAGAGGCTTTTTAGAAATTGATATCTACCCCGAACTCACACCAAAGTCATTACAAAGCTGGAAGCAAAAACTCACTTTCTTAAAAAAAGTACTACCTTCTTTTCTATTATTTTGGCGAACAGGTGCCACATCATTAGAAAAATTTTCAGAACGGCTGGAGCACCCTTTTTTAAAAAAAGCTATGCCATTCATTTTTTTTCAAGATCATGAATGTTTTCCTATTTTACCCTACGCCTACAACATGGCAGAAGCACATAAAGGCAATGCGGGCTTTCCTGAAGGAGGATCTTTAGGGTTAGCACGATCTATTGAGCAACGCTATCTAAGCTTAGGCGGAAAAATAACATATGGCGTCAAAGCACAACGCATTTTAACAAAGGGCGATACAACCCAGCCAACATCAAAAACCAATGATCAAGCTTATGGTGTAGAGCTTAAAAATGGCAATCAGTATCTTGCTGATTATGTCGTATCGGCTGCCGATGGACATACAACCCTCTATAGCATGCTGGGTGGGCGCTACCTTAGTAAAAATATTAACCAACTTTATTCAAAAATGCTCGATCGAAAAGAGCTTGTCTACCCTGGTGTTGTATCCATCTTTGTTGGTTATAAAGGTGAAGTAGGCGCAGACGAGCCTCATAGCACCACTTTTTTACTGGAGAAAAACCATGCGGATTCTCTACCTGGCTGTATGCAAAGCAGCATACTCATGCAGCATAGAAGCCGCTTTGCCGATGGTTTTGCCCCACCGGGCCATTCGGTGATACATCTAACCTATTTAAGTGATTTTGAAGAATGGGAAAGCTGGAAGAATAAAGATAAAAAATTGTACAAGCAACAAAAAAATCTTATTGAAATATGGGTCCGCAACTTTTTAGAAGAACGCCATCCGGGCCTCCATAAAAAAATAGATCTCGTTGAGATTGCAACTCCTATAACTCAAAAGCGCTATACCGGTAATACACAAGGTAGCATCCTCGCATGGAAGGCTTTTACCGATGCCGAGGACATTGCTAACCGAGTCATCAACAAAGATCGAATGCAACTACCTGGCCTTAAAAATTTTTATATGGCTGGCCAATGGGTTGGTGGTGGCGGGTTAATTCGTGCTGCACTGTCAGGCCGTTATGTCGCACAGTATTTATGTACAGAAAAAAAGCAAACATTTCAAACCTCTTGCGCTCCCCCTCACAGCACTCACTGGGATAATTCTGAGTGGCGATTAAGTAAAAAAGCAAAGGTACCCTCTCCTACTTTAAATTACGCCGTCGAGGTATAGAAAATGCTTAACGCACAAAAAAACGAAAGCACCTCAAACCGAAAAACAATGCTCATTATCGGCGGTGGAATAGGCGGTTTATCAACGGGCTGTTATGCACAAATGAACGGCTATGATAGCCATATACTTGAGATGCACGAAATACCAGGTGGATGCTGCACGGGCTGGGAGAAAGGCGATTTCACATTTGATTGGTGTATTAGCTGGCTATTAGGGAGTGGGCCAGGCAATGAAATGCATCAAATATGGCGCGAAATTGGGGGCCTAGACGGGAAACAAGTTCGCCACCCAGAGATATTTAATATCGTGACTACCGCAGGCGGTGAGCAAGTCAGATTCTACTCCAACCCAGACAAATTAGAACTGCACTTAAATGCAATCTCACCGAGCGATTCAAAACACATCAAGCAATTTTGTGATGGGTTACGTCAATTTATTGATTGTCTAAAGGTATACCCATTCTTACGACCTGTTGGATTAATGAGCTTTTGGGAAAGAACCAAAATGATGGCCTCTTTTATCCCTTACTTTAATTTAATCAGAAAAACCATTACGGTACTGATGACTGACTATTCAAAAAAGTTTAAGCATCCAGTACTACAAGAAGCCTTTAACTTCATTCTTTACGAAAAACATTCCAACTTCCCTGTTCTCCCCTTTTATTTCCAGCTTGCCTCGCATGCTACGCATTCAGCAGGTGTTCCAGAAGGAGGGTCTCTTGAGCTCGCAAACTCCATCGAAGCACGCTACAAACGCTTAAACGGTAAAATTTCCTACAATGCAAAAGTACAAGAGATTATTGTTGAAAACAATACTGCCAAGGGCGTCAGACTAAGTGATGGGCAAGAGTTTTTTGCCGATATTATTATTTCAGCAGCCGATGGCTACAGCACGGTCATGAAAATGCTCAAAGGAAAATATCTAACGCCCATCTATGAAAAACTGTACACACAACACATTAAAGAACCAGAAATGGTGTTTCCTGGCTACTTCACCGTTTTTTTAGGTGTTGATAGAGAATTATTCCAAACAGAATATTGCACAACATACATATTGCCAGATGAGTTAGCTCAACGCCTACCGGGCATTCGACACCCCAGCATTAATGTGCAACTACGCAATGGCCTTTACCCGGAGCTTGCACCAGATAATACCAGCATTTTATATATCAGTTATTTTTGTGATATTGCACCTTGGCGAAATCTCACTGATGGAACAGAGCAAGTCAGTAAAGAAAAAAATGGAAAAACGATACATACCCTACCGATAAAAAGAGGGTCAGAATATCAAAAAGCCAAAAAGCAAGCGGCGAATGCAATTGTAAAATATCTAGAGCGTTTTATTCCTGGCCTAGAAGATTCAATCATCATACGCGACATTGCCACACCCATGACACAAGTACGCTACACCGACAACTATGATGGCTCAGTATTAGGATGGCAGCCATTTGTCGAAAGCGGTGAAACACTTGAGGAAGAAGTTAAAAAAAATGGGCCAGGCATACCGGGACTGAATAATTTTTATTTCTCTGGTGTGTGGGCAACAACCGGTGGATTAATTCGAGCTGCCGCCGCAGGAAGACATGTCATGCAATTTATATGCAAGGACGACAACAAAAAATTTACAGCCAACACCGAAGAAACAGCTACCCCGCCCCACCACATCACTTTGCCAGAACGCACGCAATGGAAAAGAAAGCAACCGACTTATTTTAAGAAAAACACAGGATTTAGAGCATTAAAGAGCAACGAATCAAATACCACCATCAATACAAACTAGAACTTACACATCAAAACTAAAGAGGATACACAATGCAAATTGAACAATGGGTTGTTAATGAACACATTGAAGGGATACCTGATGCTAAAAAGATTTATAAGAAGAAAGTCTCTGAACTCAATACCAACCTTAAGCCAACTGAAATGTTGCTAAAGACGCACTATGTTTCAGTTGACCCTTATTTGCATGGCATATGCCTAGATACGCCAATTGGCCAGCATATGGGTGCAGACTCCATTATGGAGGTGATCGACGCAGGCCCAGATGCGATCTATGAGAAAGGTGATTTCCTACAAGGATTTGGAGGCTGGCAAAGTCACGTCATTAGTGATGGAGAAGAAAAGCTTTGGCAAACGGGTACGTTTCCTATGGTCTTCCCTAGATATCGCAAACTGAACCTTGATGACTACTGCGATGAATACCCTATCACCACAAGCTTAGGCATCCTAGGTGGCCCAGGCATGACTGCTTGGGGGACGATGGAAAAATTCTTTAATGTTAAAGCTGGGGAGACTGTTGTTATCAGCGGCGCATCAGGAACGATTGGTCAGCTAGTTGGGCAATTGAGCAAACAAGCAGGTGCTCGTGTAGTGGGTACTGCAGGCAGTGCAGAAAAAATCGAATACCTCAAAACACTGGGATTTGACAGTGTCATTAACTATAAAGAGGTCAATGAACCCGAAAAAATACAAGCTGCATTAAAAGAAGCAGCGCCTAATGGGATTGATAAATATTTTGACAACATTGGTGGTGATTTTACCGATGCCGTATTTGCACAGCTTGCTCTTCA
>CALIUX010000274.1 GCA_938048505.1 uncultured Pseudomonadales bacterium | reverse complement strand
AATAGCCGATTCAAATGCTGGAGACATCGCTTCAATAACGCCCGGCTTTTGCTCTAGACCAGAATGCTGCCGCCCAAGGTAGGTGGCAATCGGTAAGTCAATTGACAGTTTACTGATGCTTTCTGCTAATAGCTGTTGTCCAGGTGTATTGATTGCGTTGAGTACGGCGTCTTGAAAGGCTTGCGCTAAAGGCTCATCTTCTGGGTTGCCGGCTAAGCCTGGAAATGGCGTATCTTTTAAACCTTCTTGTTCAACGTTGATGGTACACAGCGGCGTGCAATTATCGTCAAGCTGTAATCGAAATTGCATAAATACCCAGTTGCTTTGTTGATCAGTACGGGCATTCAAACGTATAGCACCTGAGCCTTTATTTTCGCCTGTAAAGTGCGCTGCCTTGAGTGCTGGTGCAAAGCCCGGTATACCATCAAAGAAAAACGTTTTTAGTTTTTCGGCTCGACTAGAAAGCATACGATCATGACTGAGGTCAGCCCAATAGCGCCATGCATCATGGCAGCCTTGCAGCCCTTGCTCTGGGTAGGGGTTTGGTAATCTCGCTTCAAAAATGAAGAAGTTCACACGCGGTGTGAAATCGTTACCGGCATACGCGATGCGATATTCGCCGCAATCTTTACCGTCTGGCTCGGCTAAATCAAAGCGATTGACCAATGCGATAGGGCGGTAGTAGCTAAGCTCTGTATCAAACAGCGCTTGGAATTGATCCATTGAGGCACCCGGATTACTACAAAAACCGGGTACATCGTCACTGTTATGTTGAGGAAAGCCATTAAAGTCATCGCAATTATCCCGAACATTTGCGAGCTCTAAAATCATCTCTGCAGGGGTTGTTTGGTAATCACCGCCATCATCAATAATGGTTTGCAAAACTGTTTTAAGGGGGAAGTGACTTAAAATAGCTTTATCGGTCACCAAGAGTGAGCGCTCGGGCATAACATCTAATTGGTCTGATGCTGACACGCCATCACGCGTGGTCAGTTTGAATGTATAACGCCCTGGTTGCAGGGTTGACCATTGGGTTACAGCCGCAAGAGGGTTATCTAATGTAACCGTTGGACCACTGATTTGCTCCCATTCAAATGTGAGGGGGGAGGGTGCATTATCTGGGTCGTAAGACGGGTTACCATTGAGTGTTATCAGATTGCCAATGAAGTCTTCTTTTTCAGGGGGTTGTGATGCAATTGAGGCAGGTGGGATGTTTGGAATGGCAAGGACTTCAAATGTCACGTCATCCACTAAGGACATAATTTCACCATCAAAAACGAATACGCTAAAGCGATATTCGCCTGGTGACCCTGCTGTAAAGCGGGGTTGTATCGGGTTGGTGATATCGAGAGATACGCTTTCACCGCCTATTTGCTCCCAGTAAAAGCGTAAAGGTTCTGGGCCATTGTCGGGGTCAATGGAGCGGGTTCCATCAATGATCACTTCATCGCCTTCATAGACGCGACGATCAAAGCCTGCGTTAGCGACGGGTGCAAGATTAGGCTCGTTAACATGCACAATAATAGTGTCAGTTTCAGAATCGAGATCGCCATCATTAACCATCAAACCAAAGACATACGAACCCGAAACAACTGGCGTAAATAATGGGTTGCGAGTAAAGCGGTTCCACAGATTAACGTCTGGCCCGCTGATTTGTTGCCACGTGTAAGATAAATCACCTGGTAATGCATCGGTATCAAAAGAAGCAGATCCATCAAGCGTGACACTATTGCCAAGGACAATGCGTTGGTCAGCGCCAGCATTTGCCGTGGGCTTGATGTTTGAGAGGGTTGTTATTACTACCTCGACTTCATCTGCCAATGAAGCAAGATCACCATCATTTAATGTGAGGGAAAAAGTATAAATGCCAGGTTCTGTTGGGGTGAAACTAGGAGTCGTAGTATTGTTATCGGCCAGCTTAATTATCGGGCCTGATACTTGCTGCCAGAGGTAGCTAAGTGGCTCCGGCCCTCGGTCAAAGTCGACAGAAAATGACCCATCAAGTGTAATTAATGTATCGATGTAGCTGCGTTGATTAAGCCCTGCATTGGCAACTGGGCCGATATTGTCTGCACTGACTCCTTCAATAAGTTGAATGTTATCAAGTGAAATAGGATTATTGATTGTATTATTGCCAAAATGGAAGCCAATTTTGACGACGGGGTCATCAACGGGTTGAACCCATTGCACTTCGAATGTTTCTGTCACGCCTGCTTGAGAAGGCGTGACAATTTGATTGATGTAACCGGTAAAGGGTGCGCCATTATGTTCAATAACAACACGAATATCACGAGGCAGCTCAGGTACGGTTGCGTCAAAGCTGAGTGTGTAGGTTGTGCCGCCAACTAGCTCTTCAAGCTGATAGATCTGTAATGACCAATTATTGGTGCCGCTGTTTTCAATGGCCAGATTTAAAACACCATCATCTACACTAAATTGTGCCAAAGCGCCGTCTAAAGTAAGTGGTTGCCAACGGTCTAAGCCATTAACAAAGTTACCATTGGCTAACAGGTTTTGTGTGGTGACGTTGGCTACATTGACTGTAACCAGTGACTCACTGGAGTAAGCATCTCCATCAAAGAGTGTTAGCCCAAAGGTATAGCTGCCTACCTCCGTAGGTGTAAAAAAGGGCGTGGCAGCGCTCCAATCACTTAAGCTAATGGCCGGTCCTGTCAATTGTCGCCACTGGTAGGTAACAGGCAGTGGCGCTGTATCACTATCGTAAGAGTTGGAGCCATTGAGATTCACTTCCTGACCTAGTGCCACGTTTTGAGATGAGCCGGCATTGGCAGTGGGTGGTGTGTTATTCAATTCTTGCGCGATAATGATGACTTCATCGGTATGTGAAAACTCGCCGTCAGTAACGGTTAGTTCAAACGTATAAATATCCGCAACAGTTGGGGTAAAGACGGGTGAAGCAATAAAAGTATTGCTGAGTGTGACAGGTGTACCAGAAGTCTGTAACCATTCATAAGTTATCGCGCTTGGGCGTTCATCGGGGTCGAATGACTCACTGCCATCAAGCTGTACTTGAAAGTTTAAATAACCGCTGGTATCGGCACCGGCTAAAGATTGGGGGGGTAAATTATCCGTTTCTCCACCGCCTAAAAAAACATTGTCTAGCCAAATATCATCACTTCCCGTAGCACCAACATGGAAGCCAATTTTAGCGTTGTTCGTCGTGACGGGCTGCGTCCATTGAAGAGTGAAGTGCTGGGTTTCACCAACTGGCTTGTTCAGTGTGAGTGCTTTGTTTAGGTAGGGTGTCCAGATACCAATTTCTTCGACAATAACGGAAAAGCGCCGTGTAGGACTATCGCTCTGAACATCAAAATCTAAGGTGTAGGTTGTGCCTGCAATCAAACTGATATTTTGTGCAATTTGGGTCGACCAGGTATTCTGCCCTTCAGTAATAACGTCGACATGACCCCTGCCATCATCGGCACTAAACGTGGCCGTGCCAGCTTGCGCTTCTCCGTACCAGCCCTCCATTCCCGCTTCAAAGTCGCCATTTATTATCACATTCAAAGCTGATACCACAGTGACGACTAGAGTATCGCTCACTGTAAAGTCACCATCCGAGACATTGAGTTGATATTCATACGTCCCTTCTACCGGTAATGAGGCTCGAATGATTGGGGTTGTTGCTACGACCTCACCATCCAATAACCATTCATAGGTTAACAGTTGTCCATCAATATCGCTTGATCTAGAGCCGTCTAGCATAAAATCTTGATCAATCGCGACAGCAATATCTTCACCCGCAACGGGGGTGGGCTCATTCAAACCAGGGTCTAACGTCCTGAGGTTCAAGGCTTCACTGCTGATTGACTCGTTGCCGTAAAGGTCTCGTGCAATGATGGTGATTGTATAGTTGCTTGATGAGTCTAGATAATTTATCTGCAGTTCTGGTTCTGTAACGGTTTGGAGAAAATCGCCATTCAGATAAACACTGTAGGAGGACACTTTAATGTTATCGCGTGCTGCCTGCCAACGGAGCAAAATTTGAGTTGGGCTAATATCATCATGAGTAAGATTAGTCGGAGAGGTAGGAGGCTCTGCATCGCCAAACTGAACCATATGGGCCTCAGATGGAATACCATCAGCCAAAATGAATAGCATGTAATGACCCGGCTGAGCGCGATTGGGGTCTACAGGTGCTTCTACTGTTAAGTTAGAAGTGTTCTTTGAAAAAGTAAGGCGGCTAATGGCTTGCGTCTGATCAAATGAATGTGTCGCAGCACCTAAGCGAATTAAATGGATTGCCGTAATATCCTCGGCATTGGGTGTGGCAATATCAAATGTTTGGCCAAACGATAAAGCAGAAGGAGCCGCTGTGATCTCAGGTCTTGCACCTTGAAATAGGTATGGGGGGGAATAAATTTCGAGATTAGGATTATCGACACCACCATCGGCTGCAGGACGTCCGCCACCGCCCACCAGTACACGCCCGTCTGGCAGTAATACGGCATTAGAATGATAAGCACGCCCGATATTTTGTTCAGCAACTTCTTCCCAGGTGCTTGTCTCAGGGTCATATATTTCAGCAATGGTAACCATGCCATCACCATTATTAAAGCCCTCGGCAGACGTACCACTGGTAACAAGAATTTTGCCATCAGCTAAAATAGTAGCGTTTAAATGCCGTCTGGCATGATGCATGGGCGCCATAAATTCCCATTGTGGGTTAGCGTCATTCAGATCAATCATTTCGACAGTATTGGTGGGTGGGGAATCGCCGCCACCCATCACTAAAATTTTGCCCTCTTCAAATTCCACTGCAGCACTGTACCCTCTGAAGCTCCCCCATTTCATATCTGGGCCGCGAGTCCATTGCCCTGTGCCGGCAGTATCTAAAAACCATGTGTCATTATCGGGGCCAGCTTTAAAGACGCGCCCGTCAGGTGCAACAAACATTCTGGGGTAGAAATCGATCCCCATCGGATCATCTTCTTCGGCTGTAATAAGGTTGCGCCATGAGTTAGTTTGCAGTTGCCATATCTGGGGTAGGGCATTTTTGTTGGTATAGCTATCAATTGCACCATTCAGAACGAGTATGTCGCCATTAGGCAAGATGGTGCTCGTGGCATACCAGCGACCCGAATTCATATTCGGGATTGAGTCATCCCAACTATCAGTAAAAGGGTTGTAAATTGTGGCGCGTGATTGCCCATGTGCATCAGCTTCATCGTGACCACCTTGGATAAAAATGCGACCATCAGGTAATACTGAGTGCCCTGAACAGAATAAATCGTAGGGGGGGAGGGTTGGCGATTCGAGCGTTAGGTTTATAGGGTCCCATATGCGTATTTCATCGAGTAGAGGGCGTCCCTGTCCACCTTCGGCGTAAGTGAGTACTTTTCCGGTTGGCATCATTACCATGTGAATGGCAACAATGTCACCGTTATAAACCGCGCTCCATTCACCGGCGATTTCTGGCCCGTCGAGTGGCCCAGCATGCAATGTTGGAAAGGTAAAAATCTGAAAGAAAATAACACATGCGGCAAGCCATTTAATGTGGAATTGCTTTTTAATCAATTTTTTTATAGCGGTTTTTATAAAGCTATTCATAAGAACTCTCCATATAACTTTAAGGCGCTTTGTTATCATGATTATGCGACCTTAATTTCTTATTCTTGGTAATCCCTAATTGTAAGTATGCTATCCATGATATAGGTCAGTACATTAACTTTTATACTACTGCATTATTTGGTTTGGGAATCAAATGCGTTTAGTTTGTTGGCGCTTAAATGATTGTGTGGCACTTAAATTACATCTTTTATTTTTAATGGAAAAACGCTAAATTATTTTTTAAATGATGTATGTCTATTTTTAATTCTTGTTTTTATCTGTCTTGTTTATTTATTTTAGTTCAATATTATTTTTTTGTGATATTTTTTTTGAGTGGTTAGTTCGTATCATCTTATTAGTGCCTTTTTAGGCAGAAATGGAATGGTGATTTTGAGGTTTGAGATAAGTGCGGATAAGGGGACTGCAATCTTCCTTGATTGCTTTTGGAATATTATTAATTCAACGGTTTACGGCATCATTTTATGTGTAAAGCTTTGTTGACGAGGTTTTGTAAAGCCGAATAAAATGAAAAGCTAAGTAACATGTGTATGAGGCTGCAGTGCATTAGTTTCCAAGTTTGGCCTGAAGTGCTTTAAGCATCGCTTGCATTGCTTTGCCGCGATGACTAATACGATTCTTTTCATTTTTATCAAGTTTAGCTGCGCATGTTTGGTGCGTTGGCACCCAAAAAATAGGGTCATAACCAAAGCCGCCATCGCCTTGAGGAGACTTTAAAATACTCCCTTCCCAGCTTTCCTGACAAATAATAGGAGTAGGGTCTTCCGCATGCTGCATATAAACAAGAATGCACTGATATCGTGCGCCGCGTGCATTTTCAGGGACATCTAATAGTGCATTGAGTAACGCGTTATTGTTTTGCTCGTCACTTGCGCCTTGTCCGCTGTAGCGTGCTGAATAAATACCAGGAGCCCCTTGTAGTGCATCGACCTCAATACCAGAATCATCTGCTATTGCTGCGTGGCCGGTATGTTTACATGCATTACGTGCTTTAATGATAGCGTTCTCGACAAACGTTAAGCCATTTTCTATTGCTTCAGGTACGCCGAATGTGCTTTGTGCTTGCACATCAAGGCCTACTTGCCCCATAAGCTGGTTAAATTCACGCAGTTTACCTGCATTACCACTGGCTAAAACAAGTGTTTTCATTTTGCCTTTCCTCGCTTGTGATTACCATTGTTGATTGATGATGGCTGGCATGGCACTACATTTTATACATTAAATAGTGATGCTAAATAATATCTGTTAAGTATTTTTTGGGTTGTTCTTTATTAAATGCTTTTTATTGAGTGTTTTGCATTAAGTTCTTTGAGTTAAGATGACGCCGCATTCTCGGTGATGCGTAAAGGGGAATTGATCAAATAATGCAATATTTTTTATGTCATGCGTCTTGGATAAAACGTCTAGGTTTTCAGCAAGTGTTTCTGGGTTGCATGAAATATAAACAATATTTTTAAAGCGTTTGATCAGCTCAACCGTACCCTCATCTAACCCTGCTCGCGGGGGGTCAACCAGTACCGTTGAAAAAGAATAATCCGATAAGTTAAGGTGTGCTAAGCGTCTGAACTCCCGTTTGCCTTCTAAAGCTTGCGTGAATTCTTCGCTCGATAAGCGTGCAAATTCAATATTGTCGATACCATTTTTTGCCATATTGCGCTTGGCTGAATCAACACTGGTTTTTGAAATTTCTGTTGCCAATATGCGTTTAAAATTACGTGAAAGAGGTAGTGTGAAATTACCATTTCCGCAGTATAACTCTAATAAGTCATCTCCATTCCCTTGGGTCTGTTTGCTCGCCCAGTTCAGCATGTCCTGGCAAATCTGTGCGTTGGGTTGAGTAAAACTGGCTTCAACGTGTTCATAGCGAAACAGTTGATTCTCAACATGAAAATTTTCTTCAACCCAATCTTGAGAGAGGATATGTTTTTGTTTTCGTGCCCGACCAATAATGTAACAGCCTAGACTGGCTTCTAGTGTTTTAGCTTCAGTTATCCAATGTTCATCTAGTGGCCGATGGTATATAAGCGTAATCACACATTGCTCAGTTGTGGTCGATAAAAATTCACATTGAAAAAGCTTTTTGCGCAATACTTCTGATTGATTAATTGCATCTAGTACCTTTGGCATCAACTCATTGATGGTTTTGCTTGCCGGTAAAAAGTGATCAATTAAATATGTTTTTTTGGGTGTGCCGGGTACATACATCGCATAGTCGCAGCGACCATCATGCTGCCATATTTTAAACTCGGCGCGCATACGGTAATGCTTTGGCGATGAGGGAAAAACTTCAAGAGCTGGCGGGTGAAAGTGTGCAAACTGTGTTTGGGTTAAATGTATTTTTTCATTGAGCTGGGCTTGGTAAGCCTCTTCTGAATAATCAGTTTGTGCAGACATGCAGGGCTCTCGTATGGCTAGGTGTTAAATGAGTATTGATGATTTAAGACTGAAAAGAACTTAAAGGGCAGGGATAAAAAAGCTGTTTGATGCAAGTATTTAAATGGGCGGCTTTGATGTGCAATCTAAGAGCAGGGTGAGCGCTTGTTTGAGTGGTATACCTTAAGCGATTTCAATTAAGACCGCTTTTATATCTTAGATTGCTCGCCTTCTACTCAGAGTATTATCGGTGTAATAAACACTGAATGCGCTGTTTTAATCTGTAGGCGAGATGAAAACAGCTCTGTTGAGTGTATTTAATTTGAATCACTCATATTAAACGGGTTGAAATCTTCCCGAATAATAGGCCAGCCACCGAGCTCTTGCCATTTATTGATAATCAAACAAAATAATTCTGCCGTTTTTTGTGCGTCGTATGCGGCGCTATGGGCTTCACGGTTTGAAAATTCTATACCGGCAATCTGGCAGGTTTTGGCAAGCACTGTGTGCCCAAACGCAAGACCTGAAAGCGTGGCGGTATCAAAGCAAGAAAAAGGGTGGAACGGGTTACGCTTAATCGCGCAGCGCTCTGCTGCGGCATGCATAAAACCCAAGTCAAAATGCGCATTGTGCCCGACCATAATGGCACGCTTGCAGTCATAGGCTTTTAATTTTTTACGAATCGCGGTAAAAATTTCTGTGAGCGCATGGTGTTCTGCTACGGCTTTGCGTAATGCGCAGTCGAGTTTGATGCCAGTAAAGTCGAGTGCAGATTGCTCAATATTAGCACCTTCAAAAGGCTCAATATTAAATTCTATGGTGGCATCAGGGCGAATGATACCCTCATCATCCATGTCTAATGTGACAGCAGCTACTTCAAGTAGCGCATCTGTTGCGGCGTTAAAACCACCGGTTTCTACATCAATAATAACAGGCATGTAGCCACGAAAGCGGGAAGCAAAAACAGTGGTTTCGTTGATGTCGGGTTCACTCACAACAGAGTCCTTATTCTTTTTCTTAAACGCAAAATATCGTAAGAGTAAACAGCCTATTTCATTTTAAGGCTGTTTACGCATTTCAGTCTAACCTATATAGCACTTTAACTTATGGACCACTGCAATGTTTGACCTGCCAGTAATGGCGTGACAGTGTGCTGACCTAAGGGTAGGCTTTCGTGTTGCTGCCAAGATTGTTTTACCAGTGTCATGGTATGCGTATTACGCGGTAAGCCGTAGAAGTCAGGCCCATAGTGACTTGCAAAGGCTTCGAGTTTGTCGAGTGCATTGGCGTCTTCAAAGGCTTGTGCGTAAAGTGGCATTGCCGCACTGGCGGTATAACAGCCTGCACAGCCACAAGACGCTTCTTTTTTGCTTGTTGTATGGGGTGCAGAGTCAGTCCCTAAAAAGAATTTAGGGCTGCCGCTCGTTGCTGCACTGATTAAAGCTTGCTGATGTTCACTGCGCTTCAAAATAGGCAAGCAATAATAATGAGGGCGAATGCCCCCTGCCAACATATGATTACGGTTAAACAGTAAATGATGGGCCGTTATTGTTGCGGCGACATCATGATTTTGCTCAGCTACATACTCGGCTGATTGGCGTGTTGTGATATGTTCTAAAACAACGCTTAGACCTTCAATCGATTTGATTAACGGCGTTAATACACGCTCCAAAAATAGTGCTTCTCGATCGAAAATATCAACTTCTTGGTCGGTTACCTCGCCATGAACCAATAGCTTAACCCCTTGTTCTGCCATCGTTTCTAGGGTCGGATAAAGCGCTTGGATATTGGTGACACCCGAATCTGAGTTAGTTGTGGCACCAGCTGGGTATAGCTTGCAAGCAACTACGCCTGCCGCTTTGGCTTCAATAATGTCTTGAGGTGTCGTTTTGTCTGTGAGGTACAAGACCATCAAGGGCTCGAACTGCGCATTATTGGGTACGTGTGCAAGGATACGCTCTTTATAGGCTATTGCTTGTGCCGCATTCATAACGGGCGGAACCAGATTTGGCATGATGATCGCGCGCTGAAACTGTTCGGCGGCATCGGGTACCGTCCGCGTCAGTGCATCGTTATCGCGTAAGTGAATATGCCAGTCATCCGGCGCAGTTATCGTAAGAGATTGCATCTGCAACAAACCCATCAAAAAAGTGAAATGAAAAACAGGCGCATGCTACCGCAATTTGAACGCTTTAGCACTGAATAGCCCCATTAAGGCGGTTAATATCAGACAGCTGAGCGTATTCAAGACAATATACAGTGGTGACATGCCAGCCCCGCTCAATACATCCGTAATCAACGCTTGATTGCCCAAGAGCGGGATACTGGCTGTCACAGTCTGCGTTTTTTCACCTGCAAGTAAGACATACATACCGGTGGCAGTGGGGAGCAACGTGACGAGCTGGGTGTAGATTTGTGCGTCTTTGAGCGAACGAGCCTTTAGAGAAAGGAACAACAAAAGCGCATTCGATAAAAAAATAAGCGGGATGAGTAAAAGGAATATCATGCCGTAATCTCCCCAAGATGCTTCAAACCGAATACCCATATCAGACAGTGGCGCATAATGAATCGCCAGCAACTGACTGAGCAGCGCTAGTACCATCACCCCTATTGATAAACTGCACGCCATGAGCCACTTACCAATGAGCAGAGCATAGTTCGCAACGGGTGTCATGAGAAGTGTTTCGAGTGTGCGCCCTTCTCGTTCGCCCGCTGCCATTTCAGTTGCCACGCCTGCACCCGCAATAAAAGCGACAATAACTAATAATAACGGTACTGATCCCATAATACGCATCGCCATTTTACGTTCTGCGGCAATATTGACATCTACAACACGCCCAACGTAAGCTGATTCTGGGCTAATGCCACGTAAAATCATGCGCTGCGTGCTAATGGTGCGCAGCCAGGTATTAATAACGTTTTTAACTTTGTTCGCTCGGGCATGTTGGTCGTTACGAGAAAGATCCCAAACCAGTTCGATGTTAGCGATGCGCTGTGCTCTAAAATCTTGACTGAATGACTGTGGGATGCTCAGCACCATAGTCGTTTTACCATCCTGAATAGCACTATGAATACCATTCACATCGCTGCCCCCATCACTATTGCCCTTATCGCGATTATTAGGGATGGTACTGTTGGTATCGAATGCACGCACGGTAATACCACTGGCCTCTAGTGCTTGCATCAGGGGTTGAGCTGCTTCGCCATTCAGTACATCGAGTACAAAAGCCGGCTCGGTTTGTTGCATCTTTGTTACGAAGGTTAAAGCACCATAGTTGACCAGCGCAAAGAGGATAGGCATAAGCAAAATAGGCAATATGCTTTTGAGGTCTCGTCGTGTATCGAGCCATTCTTTTTTAAAGACAGTCCAGATAGCGCTCATTTTGCGTTCTCCTTACTGCTTTTTTGAGATTCTTGCTGGGATTGTTCACAGTGATAAGCAAAAGCGCTTTCAAGATCAGGCTGCTGGCTCTGTTGAACAATTTCTTGTGGCGTGCCTTTGGCGGCAATTTGCCCCTTAATCATAATGGCGACTTGGTCGCATAGATGATTCACTTCATACATAAGGTGGCTAGAAAAAATCAGCCCAACGCCTTGTTGCTTTAAGTCTTGGAGTAGTGCTCTCACGGCGCGCGTGGTGAGAACATCTAGCCCGTTTGTTGGCTCATCTAGAATAAGATAAGGTGGGCTATGCACTAACGCTCTAGCTAAGGCGACTTTCATGCGCTCACCTTGTGAAAAACCTTGGGTTTGGCGATCTAAGATACTCCCCATATCAAGCTGTTCTGAGAGCGCTTGGATACGTTGCTGGATTGCGGCTTTTTTCATGCCGTAAAGCTCGGCAAAGTAACGAATATTTTCGGCTGCGGTTAGACGTGTATACAAACCACAGTTATCGGGTAAAACACCCAGCTTATTCTGTGCTAGAAGTGGGTGTTTACTCACATCGATATTGTCGACATGTACAGACCCGTTATCGGGTGAGATTAGGCCCGATATCGTGCGCAAGCTGCTGGTTTTCCCCGCGCCATTGGGGCCGAGTAAGCCTAAGATTTCACCGGGTTTGACTTCAAAGCTGACATCTACAACGGCGCGCTGCTGACCAAAACGTTTGGCAATATTCTTAACACTAATCATGATTTGGCTCACTCTTCAGTGCATGTAATGCAGGACCTGCTGCATCAATAAAGAATCGGCTGGCATGATAAGACTGGTGACAGCTTTTATCGAGCTCGTTCAGTGAGCCTGTTTCAATAAAGTAGGCTATTTGCCCGGGTATGCACCCTAAGCCAGATACTCCATGATGCCCACCAGGTACCACCCAATGTAAACTTTGGGTCAGACGCTGACTTGCCCAATCTCCCCAAAACGCAGGTGTGATCGGATCAAACTGACCCGATAGTAGTAGCGTTGGCACTTTGCTCGTAAGGGGAAGGTAGTCCGCCTCATACCCTTTGGGTAAAGGTGGCAAGTGTTCGCAAAGTGATTGAAAATCATTGAGGCCATTTAATGGCATTGATGGATATATACCTTGTATAGCTTCTGCCTTGTTAATAGGCTGAGCAAAAAAATCTTCATGGCATAACATCGTGATATGCATGCCGTAGGCAAGGTGACCTTCTAGCCCGTCTTGTGCGGTGTATGCCATATTGCCAATTATTGAATAATCTTTTTTTGCGGCATGTTGTATGGCCAGCGGCAATAAAGCACTTAATTCACGGCTATATAACGCCATACGCACCCAGTTGGCGATTAAGGACGGGGTGAGGGTGACTGTTTCGCTTTGCTGTGTGCGAGGGTGTTGCAGTGCAATTTTAGGGTATGATTTGGCTAAGTCATCGAGCAATTCCTGCCACTGGGAATTGAGGTCGCCAAATGTTTTGTCGCATGCAGGCTGTGCTTTGCATTCTGTGAATAAAGCGTGCAATGCTTGGGCAGCATCGCGTTCTGCGTATCGGGGTAGGCCTATTGATGCAGGTGCGCTGCCATCTAAAATGACGGTACGACTCATTTCAGGAAAGCGCGCTTGATAAGCCAGTGCTACACGTGTCCCGTAAGAGCCTCCCCAGATATTCAACTGCGTATAACCTAATGTTTTGCGAATAAACTCAATATCCTGTGCTGCTTGAGCTGTCGAGAGCTCATGACGGTAAGGATAATTATTTAAGCACTGTTTAATTGAGGCTTTAAATGATTCGACCGCTTGAGCGTCGGATGGGTCAAACTGACGTGGTGTGTCTTCGCACAAAAAAGGTTGGCTTTTGCCTGTGCCTCGCTGGTCGATAAACAGGATGTCGCGGTCTTTTTGAACATCATAAAAAAAACTTAAGTATCGTTGTGCCATAGCAACAGCAGAAATACCCGGCCCACCACTAATGACAACAAGCGGGTCTTTAGTAGGTGTTGATCGTGCTCTCGCACGCAAAATATTGAGCTCAGCACGACGTGACGTGTGGTTTTTATATTCAGTCGGTACCGGTACTGTCAGGCACTCGGCCCGATGGAATGCTGCGCCATTTGTTTTCATGTCACAAGCCGAGAACGCCGTATTGGAATAGGTCTTAAAGGATAAGAATAAGCAGGCTAACGTCACGCATAGCGTTGTACAAAACCGCACTGCTGTATTGAATACCGTTTGTGCTTGCATTGTTTTATAGGTCCTTGTTGGGAATACTTGGCCTGAATGTGGCCCCTTTCAGTTAGCTTGTATATCGAAGCCTGCTGCAATCTTTAGTCAATGTTTAGTGGTTGGACTTCCATCCATCACTTCTTAATAGAGTATGTCGGTTTAGATCAT
>CALIUX010000273.1 GCA_938048505.1 uncultured Pseudomonadales bacterium | reverse complement strand
GTACTCAGTGATTCGCAAGCACAAAACGACTTGTGCACTGTATGCTGAAAAGCTCGCGTCAGAAGGCCTTGTTTCAACTGAAGAATCTAAAAAAATGATGAATGACTATCGCGCTGCGCTGGATGCTGGTGAGCATGTTGCGCGCGATTTAGTCAAAGAGCCCGACTCATCACTCTTTGTTGATTGGACACCATATATCGGTCACAACTGGGATACTCCAGCCGATACAGGCTACGATATCAAAGCGCTTCAAAACCTTGCGCAAGCTATCACGCACATACCCGACGGTGTTGTCGCGCAGCGCCAGGTGAATAAAATATACGAAGACCGTCGTAAGATGGCTGCAGGTTCGCTCTCGCTGAACTGGGGCATGGCTGAACTGCTCGCCTATGCGACTATATTAAAAGACGGCAATGCAGTACGCCTTACAGGGCAAGATGTGGGCCGTGGAACCTTTTCGCACAGACATGCGGTAGTCCATAACCAAAAAGATGGTGAGTCTTATATTCCGCTGCAAAATCTTGCTGAGGATCAGCCAAGGCTGCACATTTACGACTCTTATCTTTCAGAAGAAGCTGTGCTGGCTTTTGAATACGGCTACTCCACGACTAAACCCAATGCATTAATCATCTGGGAAGCGCAATTTGGTGACTTTGCTAATGGTGCTCAGGTCGTGATTGACCAATTCATCACCAGTGGCGAGCATAAATGGGGCCGTCTTTCAGGCCTAACAATGTTGCTACCGCATGGTTATGAAGGTCAGGGGCCAGAGCACTCTTCTGCACGTTTAGAGCGCTTCATGCAGTTGTGTGCTGAACAGAATATTCAAGTATGTATTCCAACAACACCTGCGCAGATCTTCCATTTGTTACGTCGCCAAGCCGTACGCCCAATGCGTCGCCCACTCATTGTAATGAGTCCTAAATGGATTCTGCGCCATAAACTTGCTACCTCTTCTTTAGAAGAACTGGCGAACGGGCAATTCCAAAACGTCATAGGCGATGACTCGGTTGATCCGCAAAACGTTCGTCGTGTTGTATTGTGTAGCGGTAAAGTGTATTACCACCTTCTTGAAGCACGCACGGAAAGAGAACAAGATAATGTTGCGCTTATTCGTATTGAGCAGCTTTATCCTTTCCCTAAAGATGAGTTACGCAAAGCACTTGAGCCGTTTTCAAGTGTGACGGATGTGATCTGGTGTCAAGAAGAACCCATGAACCAAGGTGCTTGGAACTCTAATCAGCATCGTATGCGTGCAGCATTAGAAAGTGTCAATACTGATGCGTTTATGCGTTATGCAGGCCGAGAGTCTTCTTCTGCACCAGCATCAGGTTATATGTCAACGCACCTAGAAGAGCAAAATCGCTTTATTAGTGCAGCACTTGATGTCACTGTTTAACAGATACGATTATTGAACAACAATTGCCAAAGAACAGCTTAGGTAGAATGATAAAATCGCGTAACGTATTTTTTGCAATAGCATTCACACCATGCAAAGGCGCTACGCAATGAACAACCACTTATTTTTAGCGTAATTTTAATTGCTCTCTTCAGCACAACTGAACAGAGCAATAATTGAAACCCTGATCCTTACAATAAAGGACATATGAGAATGACCATTGATATAAAAGCACCAACGTTTCCTGAGTCTGTGCAAGACGGTACTGTTGCAACATGGCACAAACAGCCAGGTGAGGCCGTCTCTCGCGATGATCTCATTGTTGATATTGAAACCGACAAAGTCGTTCTTGAGGTGGTTGCCCCCGCCGACGGTGCTCTGAGCAAAATTATTAAGAACGAAGGCGATGTTGTGCTCAGCAATGAAGTCATTGGCATATTTGAAGCAGGCGCTGCAGGCTCAACCGAAGCACCAGCTGAAGCAGCACCTCAAGCAGATGCCTCAGCCGATAACGGCGAGCTGATTGCCGCACCAGCAGCCAAAAAACTCGCTGCTGAAAAAGGGATTGATCTTGCAACCGTTAAAGGCTCAGGCAAAGACGGTCGCATTACAAAAGAAGATGTCATGAATGCATCGCCTGCACCTAAAGCTGCTGCACCGGCTGCTGCACCGGCTGTTCAAGCGGTTGCACAAGAAGGTGATCGGGTTGAAAAACGTGTTCCGATGACACGCTTACGCAGCCGTATTGCTGAGCGCCTGCTCGATGCTTCACAAAACACAGCCATGCTGACGACGTTCAATGAAGTCAACATGAAGCCTGTTATGGACTTGCGTAAAAAATATAAAGAGCACTTCGAAAAAGTCCATAACGGAAGCCGTTTAGGCTTTATGGGCTTTTTTGTTAAAGCAGCGGTAGAAGCCTTACGCCGCCTTCCTGCTGTTAATGCATCTATTGATGGTAATGATATCGTTTACCACGGCTATCAAGATATTGGTGTTGCCGTATCAACTGAAAAAGGCTTGGTTGTACCCGTCTTACGCAGTGCTGAACATATGGGCATTGCAGAAGTTGAAAATACCATCCGTGACTTTGGTATGCGTGCTAAGTCAGGCAAACTGGGCATCGAAGAAATGACTGGGGGCACGTTCACCATTACTAACGGCGGTGTATTTGGCTCTCTTATGTCAACGCCTATCCTTAATCCGCCACAAGCTGCGATTTTGGGTATGCACAAGATCCAAGAGCGCCCGATGGCAGTGAATGGCAAAGTTGAAATTTTGCCTATGATGTACCTTGCCCTCTCGTATGACCATCGCCTTATTGATGGTAAAGAAGCTGTTCAGTTCTTGGTTGCGATCAAAGATATGATCGAAGACCCAGCTCGTATGCTTTTAGAAGTTTAATTTACTCTTTTTTATTAACGCGCAACATTTAGTCAACGCTGAAAAATAGACTAGTTGCGCGTTAGACTGAAACACATTTGGGATGCTTACAATGTCAAACAAATATGACGTAATTGTTATTGGTTCGGGGCCAGCGGGTTATGTCGCGGCAATTCGTTGCGCACAGCTTGGTTTAAAAACTGCCTGTATTGAAAAATGGAAAAATGCCGAAGGGAAAGGCGTAAACGGCGGTACTTGCCTCAATGTTGGCTGCATCCCATCAAAAGCATTACTTGATAGCTCGCATAAATATCATGATGCTAAAGACCATTTTGACATTCATGGTATTACAGCAAAAGACGTCAAAATTGATGTTAAAACCATGATCAAGCGCAAAGATGATGTGGTTAAAAAGCTAACTGGCGGCGTTGCTAGCTTATTCATGGCAAACAAAGTGACGTCACTTTACGGTACTGGCAAATTACTGGCTGGCCGCAAAGTACAATTTGTTGATTTTGAAGGGAAAGAAGAGCTGCTTGAAGCAGATAATGTCATTCTGGCAGCCGGTTCTGTACCGGTTAACATCCCCGTAGCACAAGTTGATAATGATGTAATTGTTGATTCAACGGGCGCATTAGAGTTTACCGAAGTGCCTGAGCGCTTAGGTGTCATTGGCGCGGGTGTCATTGGTTTAGAGTTGGGTTCCGTTTGGAATCGACTCGGTTCTAAAGTTGTTTGCCTTGAAGCAATGGACAGCTTTTTGTCGATCATGGATCAACAAATTGCTAAAGAAACCAAGAAGATCTTAAGCAAACAAGGCTTGGATATTCGATTGAGCTGCCGTGTAACCGGATCTGAAGTGAAGAGCGCAGACAAGAAAAAAGAAGTTGAAGTCAGTTACACCGATAAAGACGGCAATACACAAACCGAGACATTCGATAAGCTAATTGTTTGTGTTGGTCGCCGTCCTTACACTCAAAACTTACTGGCTGAAGACAGTGGCGTAAAACTGGACGAGCGTGGTTCTATTTACGTGAATGACCTGTGTGCGACGAGCGCACCTGGCGTCTTTGCAGTGGGTGATCTTGTTCGTGG
>CALIUX010000272.1 GCA_938048505.1 uncultured Pseudomonadales bacterium | reverse complement strand
CCATCATTTCTTGCCTTACAAGCGACTAAAATCACGCCTAAAAGAGCACAAGATCAGTTTATGGGTAGCGATTATTGGCGAGAAACAGGCAAGCCTGTATTAGCGATGTTTGCCATTCCGCTGACGGTTATCTGCCTGCTTTGCATCGTTACATTTGTTGGGCTTCATAATCAGCATCGCAATGCCCTTTATCAGAATACAGAGCAACTGGCAGTCAACTACTTTGGCCAATACACAAATGCTCAAGGCAAAACGACCCAGCCAGTCATTACTGAAGAGCTCTTTAAACAAAAAGCTGAGATTATTTTACAGACAGGTCTGTTTACCAGTCTTAGCTTATTTTCAGCTGAAAAACAGCTGTTGGCCTATTCGGGCTTACCCTATGGCCGCAATTACCAAAACAGCGCCATTGAGCATATCGAAAACAACCAACACAGTAGCCTTTATCGCATATTCCCTTTACCGCGCAACAATGCTGAGCCGCTTTGGATTGTTGCAACAGTTGATAAGTCCCCCAGCTCTATTTTATTTTTAAAGACACTCCTCTGGGGTGTCGGCTGCTTTTTATTGGCGATTGTATTAATTATTGTATTGACTATTCGCTGTCACAATAAGCTCGTTGCGCCTATACATCAGCTCAATAATGAATTAAGGCAAGCGATGAATGGTGTTCGCGATACTCCCCTTACCCTGCATACGGTACATACAAAGGTTATTGCCAGTGTTCAGCAATTACTCGACATTAATAGAGGGCTGCGAGATGGAACACAGAAATACATTGAGCAAGCCACACAAGAGCTGAGAGAAACCTTAGAGACGGTTGAGATACAAAATATTGAGCTGGATATTGCTCGTAAAAATGCCCTGAAATCATCAGATGATAAATCTGAATTATTAGCTTCAACCAGCCACGAAATACGCACCCCTCTCAATGGTATTCTTGGCTTTACACATTTATTACAAAAAACCACCCTTACCGATCAACAAAAGGACTATCTCGCTACGATAGAGCAATCCTCTCAGGGCCTACTGACTGTTATCAACGATATTATTGATTATGCTCGGCTTGAATCAGATGCGATTACATTTGAATACAAGCCCGTGAATATTCGAGACATTCTCAGTGAAGTTCTTTTAACCCATGCGCCCAGTGCTAATGAAAATCACCTGAAACTCATACAACACATCGACCCGTTGATGCCCAACAACCTATTAGGTGACCCGCTACGCTTAAAGCAAGTTATCAATAATCTCATTCACGGTCTCTTAGGTATTAGCAGTAGCGGAAATCTCATTATTGAAAGCAATGTATTAAAACAGCAGGATAGCAAAACAAAATTGCATTTTAGTGTTCGACACCCATCGGCTGAAGCAACTCAAAGTCAAGCAGCACATATTCGTATGGCTATCGCAAACACGGCATCTGAAACAGTCAATGATGCAACATGCCTAGGGTTGACTATTGCACGATCACTCACTGAACGGATGGGCGGTACACTTACGACTGACATGGGTGATAACGGTATTGCATTTCATTTTGAAATACTCCTCGGACATGACACCAAAGAACATGATACGCAACCCCAAACGGCATTGCGCAGTCATACTGCAAGCAACCCCTCAAGACAAAAACATAATGTGGTGATATTTGATAGCAACTCCTATAGCCGACAAGAGTTATTACTGGAGGCGGAATCCTGGGGAATCAAGGCGATCACCGAGACAGACATTCTTAAACTACCAAGCACCATTCAAGCACAAAAAGCTCAGCTTGTTATTGTAGATTGCTCAACATCAGGCAGGCGATTCAATAAAGAGGATCTATTACGACATATCGAGCCTCTGGCCGATGACCAAGGGCTTCATGTTGCGATTGTTGCGCCCTCCAATATCCAACGCCAACTTGAACCAATACTCAGCGATAAAGGCGTAAGCTTTTTAACAAGGCCTATCGAGCATCAGGCCTTTGCTCGGCTTCTGGACCATGCTTCAGGGAGCCATCACGAAAAAACGGAAGAACGCACCAAACAACGGCCATTGAATATTCTGGTAGCAGACGATAATCCAGCCAATAGTAAACTCGTATGCGCATTCCTACAAAATGATCATCACAACATCACGGTTGTCGAAAACGGCAGAGAAGCTGTAGAAAGCTATGCGGCCAACAAACCTGATATTATTTTTATGGATGTCCAGATGCCTGAAATGGACGGCTTAGTCGCAACCCAGACCATTCGAAGCAAAGAGTCGCCAATGAGCCGAGTGCCCATTGTGGCGCTCACCGCTAATGCCATGTCAGAGCAACGCACACGTATTTTAATGTCAGGTATGGATGACTATCTCACTAAACCTGTTAGTGATGAAGACTTACGCCATGCATTAAGGCGCTGGGTTACTTTGTCACAGCAAACCCAAGCGCAACACAACCAACAAGTTCAGACTCAACAAGCCCAGACCACCCCCGTAAAAGATCAGCAAAACAACCTGAGCAGCGAGTCAAATAACAAACAAAGTCAACACGCAAAAGCTCAACATCAAAGTAGTTCGAAAATAGTAAACAAACAAACAGCCGTAGACTTGGAGCCGCTAACCAGTCCTGACTCTATTGATTCAACAGTGCAGAACAATCAACTTTACTGCTCTCACTCAATCAAGTCGTCGGTGAAGCTGGATCATATAATGCAAAATGCATCAGACACCCAAACGGCAGGACCAGCGCTTTTTAGTTTAGAGAAAAGTCTATCATTGACAAAAGGCAATGCTAAGCTGGCGCTAGAAATGCTAGAAATGCTGTTGCAAGAGCTACCGCATTTTCAGACCACACTCGATATGGCGTTAATCGAGAAATCGCCTTCTGCTGTATATGAAGAGCTGCACAAACTAAAAGGCGGGGTTGCTTATACAGGTTTACTCAAACTTCATCACCTGACAGAAAAGGCACACAATAGCCTGTCTAATAATCGTACAGCTGAACAACAAGAAAATAATGATGCAAAAGCTGAACTGCTTGTCACTCTCGCAGAGCTTAGTAAAACAATTCAAGAAACACGGGAATTTTTTGAAGAAATGGATATCACAGCCTTATTCAATTAGGCAATTCATCCACAATCTGGATGAGTCATAGCAGGCACAATTTGTGGATAACTCGCTCAAAGCCTTATATAGCAAGGCTTTGACAAGGATGGTCACTAATTAGCCAAAGTTACTATTAAAGTTACTATCAAAGTGACTATTTAGCACGAGATAACTCTAAAGTGACACTCCTGATCTGTAAGTGACCTCAAACATTAAAGCTCTAAGCAACACATTCAATACAACACAAAAAGCCGTACCAAAGAAATCAACGCAATAAGAGCAAACACACAAAGTTGAAACACTTTCACTGAAATGCCTTATAGTATTTGTCACGATGATGCACCCCTAGAATGGAGCAAAACATGCAGCTAAAACATGCCCTCGCCGTTATCACTCTAACGGCTTATGCTGCGACTTTAGCCGGCTGCAAAACCGGCTATAACCGCATATATGAAGAAAGCGAAGAAGACGTTGAAAACGCCATTGACTGTAATCGACAAATGGTCTTCAGCGAACGTTCAAGCAAAACAACAGCGGTTTTTGATCTCGTTAGCGATCTAAGTTGTGAGCGAATAAAAGATGCCGTCTTATCTGGCCAGAGCCTTGGGAATGGCGATCAAATTGTTGATCCTGATAATACTCAGCGCAACTATGCCACGCTCATTAACACCCTAGCCGCAAACAGCTCTAGAAGAATCGCTATCGCCAGTATCGATTACGCCAAAGACGCAAACTACGCGCTTGACAGATTAGAGCGCGCGAATACTCAGCTGAAAACACACGCGAGTAATAACGGCATTATTAGTAT
>CALIUX010000271.1 GCA_938048505.1 uncultured Pseudomonadales bacterium | reverse complement strand
GGAATGGTTACGCCACCTAATACGACATGGTCACCTTCTCCAAAAGCATGCACATCGACCCCTTGGCCTACTCTAAAAGGTATTGCTGTCATCGGTTTTTCTCCTGCTCAGCCAAAATAAATGCAGCCAAAGCCAAATCTTCTGGTTGAGTAATTTTAATGTTATCGCGCGTATCTTCTACAAGTTTCACCTGTCCACCCATATACTCAATCGCGCTAGCCTCATCGGTGATAATAGCTTGCTCACTGAGCGCTTGCGATAATGCTTCGGTTAATTCACCCAACTGAAAGCACTGAGGTGTATGGGCTTGCCATATATTTTGACGGGGGACTGTTTTGAGAACATGCCTATCGCTTTCGGCTTGTTTAAGTGTATCGGCAACCGGTGCTGCAAGCAGAGCGCCACCTATTTTTTTGCGCTTAGAGTCATCTAATTCAGAGCACTCTTGGTTCGAACCGTTACTGCCCGAATTCACTGAGATTGAACGTTCTATTTTGCGAATGGTTGCGATCAGCCTTTCTAAGGAGCTTGGTTTAACACAAGGTCTCGCAGCATCGTGAACCAATGCCCAATCAGAAGTTTTTGCACCCTGCAATCTCAGCGCTTTAAGGCCATTTAAAACCGAGTTAGCGCGCTCTGCTCCACCCAAAGCCGTTAACACCTTGGGCGCTTCGCGAGTAAAAAGCCTATGAAGCGGCAAATCAGCAAAATAGTCATCATCGGGCGAAAGCACAACCATGATGCCCTTTAATGACTGAATTCTTAACAGTCTTAACAGCGTTGTTTCCAACACAGTTCGGCCATTAATCGGTAAATATTGCTTAGGGACTTCGCTCTGCATGCGAGAGCCAATACCGGCAGCGGGCACCACCGCCCATAATGCTGGGCTTTCTTGGGGTGAAGTCATAATAAGTTCTATGAAGGAGGTGGGGTTGGGTATGGATTCGATGTATGGGATATTGGGCTTTGCTACTGGCTAAACATATAAAAGGTTTCGCCGTCTTTAATCATACCAAGCTGCGTACGGGCTTTTTCTTCGATCATAGCAGAGCCCTGCTTTAGGGCTAATACTTCGGCCAGCAGCACACGGTTACGCTCAAGCAAAGCCGTCACTTGCGCTTCATTTACGGCAATGTCTCGCTTGAGTGATACAAGCTGCGCCAAGCTGCCCTCACCTACCCATAAACGGTACTGCAAGCCAGCTAAAAAAAGGATAAGTATGATAAAAAGTTTATTCATAAGAAAATAATGGCACAAAAACAAAAGGGCCGCTAGGCGGCCCTTTTTCAGTCTTCAAACCTAAGAGGTTAAGCCTGTTTGAATTCCGCTAAGCCACGGTAAGGCGCTTTTTCGCCCAATTCCGCTTCAATGCGTAATAAGCGGTTGTATTTAGCAACACGATCAGAGCGAGACAAAGAACCCGTTTTGATTTGACCTGCAGCAGTTGCTACAGCAAGATCAGCAATAAAGGTATCTTCTGTTTCACCTGAGCGGTGAGAAATGACAGCAGTATAACCCGCATCTTTAGCCATCTTGATTGCTTCAAGTGTTTCAGTCAGCGAGCCAATCTGATTAAACTTAATCAAGATAGAGTTTGCGATGCTCTTATCGATACCTTCTTTCAAGATCTTGGTATTCGTTACAAACAAGTCATCACCAACCAATTGGGTTTTTTCACCGGTTTTCTGAGTGAGGTCAGCCCAACCATCCCAGTCACTTTCATCCATACCATCTTCAATAGATAAAATTGGGAATTTTTCAGTCAAACCTTTCAAGTAGTCAGCAAACTCTGGGGCAGAGAATTTTTTGCCTTCGCCTGACATATCGTAAACACCGTCTTTGTAGAACTCAGACGCTGCGCAATCTAGCGCTAATGTCACGTCTTTACCGAGTTCATAACCGGCATTTTTAACGGCTTCTGCAATCGCTTCTAATGCACCTTCGTTTGAAGGCAAGTTAGGCGCAAAACCGCCTTCATCACCAACGGCAGTGTTTAAACCACGGCCAGACAAGACTTTTTTGAGGGCATGAAAGATTTCAGCACCAATACGCAACGCTTCTGTAAAAGTTGGCGCTGCAACAGGCTGAACCATAAACTCTTGGATATCAACATTGTTGTCAGCGTGCTCACCGCCGTTAACAATATTCATCATAGGTACCGGCATAGTGTATTGGCCTGGTGTGCCATTTAACTCTGCAATGTGCGCATACAAAGGAATGCCTTTGTCGAGCGATGCCGCTTTAGCAGCAGCCAATGAAACGGCCAAAATCGCATTCGCACCTAACTTGGCTTTGTTTTCAGTGCCATCGGCATCTAACATCGCTTGGTCTAGCTCACGTTGTGCTGCAGCATCCTTACCCACTAAAAGAGGCTTAATTGTGTCGTTGATGTTCGCAACCGCTTTTAAAACACCTTTACCTAAGTAGCGGCTTTTATCGCCATCACGTAATTCTAAGGCTTCGCGTGAACCAGTAGAGGCACCAGATGGCGCACAAGCAGAACCGATTGCGCCTGATTCCAATACAACTTCAGCCATAACCGTTGGGTTACCGCGTGAATCTAAAACTTCAAAACCTTTGATGTCGACAATTTTACTCATTAGAGCCAGTCTCCGTGTTGTGTGTTAAATCATAATATATTGAGCTGCTACATCATCTAGACGCCGCAGCCATTAAAAGTTAATCGATTGCGAGGTGAGGCAATGCCTTAACTGCATCATCGATTGTTTTCATTTGAGCTAAGAAAGGCTCTAATAAATGTAATGGCAAAGCACTGGGTCCATCGCACTTGGCGGTATCGGGATCTGGGTGCGCTTCAATAAATAAGCCCGCTAAACCCACGGCCATTCCTGCTCTTGCTAATTCTGCCGTTTGACTACGACGACCACCGGATGCCGCGCCAAATGGATCACGGCATTGCAATGCGTGCGTCACATCAAAAATAACAGGCGCTTGCTTACAGCTGTCTTTCATCGTTTGAAAGCCGAGCATATCAACCACGAGATTGTCATATCCCATGCAGCTACCGCGCTCACACAAGATAATATTTTCGTTACCGCACTCTGCAAACTTTTCAACAATGTTGACCATCTGGCCAGCACTCAAGAATTGCGGCTTTTTAACGTTAATAACGGCACCGGTCTTTGCCATCGCTGCAACCAAATCAGTTTGGCGCGCCAAGAATGCGGGGAGCTGAATCACATCACACACTTCGGCAACGGGAGCCGCTTGCTCGGGTGTGTGCACATCGGTAATCAGCGGGACATTAAATGTCTCTTTAATTTCGGCAAAGATTTTTAGCCCTTCTTCCATACCGGGCCCACGGAATGAATGCACCGACGAGCGATTGGCTTTATCAAAAGAGGCTTTAAACACATATGGAATGTTGAGCTTTTGCGTCACTTCAACGTAGGCTTCAGCCGTTTTTAAGGCTAAATCTCTAGACTCTAGAACATTCATACCGCCAAATAAGACAAACGGTAAATCATTCGCGACGGGAATATCGCCAATATTAATGACTTTTGATGACATCTTTATTGACCCGCCTTATTCGCTAAAGCCGCTTCAATATAGCTAGTAAAAAGCGGGTGACCATCACGTGGCGTTGAAGTGAACTCAGGGTGGAATTGACAGGCAACAAACCAAGGGTGATCCGGGATCTCAACCACTTCAACCAGTGCATCATCTGCAGACCATCCACCAATGTGCATGCCCGCCTGACGCAGCTGATCAATAAAGTGGTTATTCACTTCATAACGGTGACGATGGCGCTCTGTCACTATATCTTTACCGTAGATATCATGCACTCGGCTGCCTTTTTCAAGACGACATTCTTGTGCACCCAAGCGCATCGTGCCGCCTAAATCACTGGCCTCATCACGCTTCTCAACATCACCTTCGGCAGTGATCCACTCGGTGATCAAACCAATAACAGGGTGCGTCGATTTCAAGTCAAATTCCGTACTGTTGGCATCTTCCCAGCCCACAACGTTACGTGCAAATTCAATAACAGCTGATTGCATGCCTAAACAGATACCCAAATACGGAATTGCGTTTTCACGTGCATGGCGTACAGCCATTAGCTTACCTTCTAAACCGCGCTCACCAAAACCGCCAGGCACTAAGATCGCATTGACACCATCGAGCAAAGAAAGGCCTTTTTCTTTAACATCCTCAGCGTTAATGTAGCGAATATTCACCTTAGTTTCGGTATGAATGCCCGCATGGCTAAGCGACTCATTCAAGGACTTATACGCATCCAACAACTCCATGTACTTACCCACCATGGCAATGGTGACTTCGTTTTTAGGGTTGAGCTTACGCTCGGCAACCCAATCCCACGCTGAAAGATCGGCTGGCTCGGCAGTCATCTTGAATTTTTCAAGCAAGATTTGATCAAGTTGGTAGGTTTGCAAATGCTGAGGGATCGAATAGATCGTATTGACATCGGGTAAAGGCACCACTGCACGCTCGGCGACACTGGTAAATGAGGCAATTTTGCGTAGGGAGTCTTTGTCGATCATTGTTTCTGAACGACATAACAGCACGTCGGGCTGTAAACCAATAGAACGCAGCTCTTTAACAGAGTGCTGAGTCGGTTTGGTTTTGGTTTCTCCGGCAGTGGCAATGTAAGGCACTAACGTTAAATGCATTAATGCTGATTGCTCTGGGCCTAGCTCAACAACCAATTGACGAACAGACTCCAAGAAAGGCTGCGATTCGATATCACCGACTGTGCCACCAATTTCAACCATGGCCACATCATAGCCTGCACCGCCTTCTAGAACGCGACGCTTGATTTCGTTAGTGATGTGCGGAATAACCTGCACCGTGCCGCCCAAATAGTCACCACGACGCTCTTTACGGAGCACCGTTTCGTATACACGACCCGTCGTAAAGTTGTTTTTACGCGTCATATTGGAGTTAATGAAGCGTTCGTAGTGGCCTAAATCCAGATCGGTCTCGGCACCATCTTCTGTCACAAACACCTCACCATGCTGAAACGGGCTCATGGTGCCAGGATCAACATTGATATAAGGGTCAAGCTTAAGGATGGTGACCTTCAGGCCACGGGCTTCAAGTACAGCTGCCAGAGAAGCAGACGCAATACCCTTACCTAGCGACGAAACAACGCCACCGGTAACAAAAACAAATCGAGTCATTTGATGCCTTGTGATAGTCAGCTACAAGATATGTATTGAGTTTAACCCGCTTTACACAAAATGCTTTATGCAAACTGCAATAGAGAGAAAACTCGGCGATAAGTTGTAGTGATATGGGCTGAGCGCGCTCATCGCGGCATCAGCCAGTAAATAGTTAATCTGTACACGCTAGAGCACACGGAACGGCACTCTATGGATGGGGCGGCAGGTTAACAGATTTGCTCGCCTGCCTCAATTCAAAGAGCTCATGAAGCGCCCGTAAAGGGCAATTAATAGAAGATATGCACAGCCAAAAAGGCAAAGAAAAAGCCTAGACACCAAACTGCCACCGACAAACCATAGAGCCAGCCGCTCATGGTGCGGAACCGTGAGCAAGCCTTAGCGGCATTCGAGTCAGTAGGACAAGGAGCATGCCGCGCTTGCCAACGCATAAAACCTGCCAATAGCAACAGTGCGCCCGATACACCAAAGGTCCACACCTTATACTTTGAAAACGCCACAAGCCATGGTGCAGAAGAGACTAAACCTGCCAAAGCAGCTCCCGCACCCAGTGTGACAAACAAAGCAGGCAGTGCGCAGCACACCAACGTGCCAAGAGAGGTAAATAAACTCAATGCAGACCATATCGTCTGCCTGAGCCCTTCATTTTTCACCTGTTCTGATTTCACCCGTCCTGATTCCACTTGCCCCTGCGATTCCCCCGAAGAGTTTAGATGTACAGAATTTTCAGTATATCCCGAGTCACTTACAGGTTCAGGCATCTGTCATAGCTCCTATTGAATGCTCTAAATATGGAATACTCTAAAGGATGGCTCCAAATAATTAGCGCAAGTAATAGCCATAAGGTTTTAGTATCCAACGCTTAACTGCCACAGCGCTGAATTGCCACAACGTTATAACCAGAGTCCGTAATCAGTTTTGTGAGCGTAGGGTCGTCCATTGCCTGCTGATCTTGCAGTGTGACAACAACTTGGGCTTCATCAAGATCCACCTCGATGTTCGCCACCTCATCACGCTTTCCAAATGTTTTTTCGAGTGCTCGCGCGCAGAAGTCACACACCAATCCATTGACCTCCACATTAATAACATTGCTACAGTTAGCCTCTTGGAGCTCTGAAGCTGGGATTTCGCCTTCAGCCCAAGCCGATGACACGCTAAAAAAACTCAACAATAAGAAGCTGGCAACAATACGCATCACAAGAATACGGCTTACAACAATACGGTTCATAACGCTTCGAGCCTCTCTACTATTAAGTAGCATTGGGTTTAAGGTTGCTTTTTTAAAGTTTGATATGTTTAAGGTTACTTTGCTTAATACTTTCATTTTTGTTCTCCTAAAACCGAGCAATGAGATTAAATAACAGCTTGCCTTGGTCATTCACACCCATCTCAACAAGATATTCATGCTTAAATAAACGTACCAACGGCGTGACAACAATGGGATCATCATTTTCTGGGCTGTGATCAATTTGAATCATTAACCAAGTATGTAAATCGCCGTAATCACCAATATAGGGAGCGATACCCAGCCGCGCTTTTTGAGAAAAGAATCGATCAGCATCACCCGCATCGTAATATCGATTTTCATAAAGTGTAAAAAAACGCCTCGTTTCCCAGTCTGCCGCAATGCCGGTAAAAGCTGCCAGGCTATTATCTCCTGCACGGGTTCGCACAAACCCCACACCCGACTTTAGATAAGCATTGGCCTGAGAAGCACGCCGATTCCAGCGTTTAATTAAATTATTGAGCTGTATACCGTGAAACTGCCACTTGTCTTCTCGCCAATATTCACCCTTATAGCCAATCGAATAATTAACTGTGGGCGAATAATGAAGGTGAAGACTCTGACGCTCTAGATCATTCAATTGCATAAAGGTGATGCCACCTGCATAAGAAACGGGGCGCGCTTGAACATCACTAGATAGCAGTATCCAGCAAACATTAAATAAAAAGATAATGCACAAATAAATAGTGCACAAAAAGGATTTCATACAAACCTCCTACATGTATTCATTCAGCATGCACAGCATGCATGCCAACTCATTTCGCCCTAGTAGGCGCAATACATTAAGCTAGGAATCTAGGAGGGTAATAAATGACTGTAGAGGAATCCAACAAAGAATGGGGAGTATACTCAAACTGCACAAGAAGACTGAATAATACGGCAGGCGGGGTTTGGTAGAAAATACCATTAAAGGATAAACAGTTTTGGCACTCACAATCAGGCATGACATCAGCGGACTGACTGTGATTCATATTGAGGGTTTCATGGCAAGGTTTGGGAGCGGAATCTCGTAAACCATCGTGTTCTTCAAACAAATTACTGCCTTGCGCTGTGCCTACATCGACGCAGCATAGCGTTGCTGCATTGGCCACACCATACAACACCATACAACACATAAACAGTAGTAAGAAACGATGCACTCTAATCAAGCCCCAATAATATTGTGATTGAGAAAAACCCAAAATAAACGCTGCCAAGACAGACTCTGGCAATACAATCGTCTGCAACGTAATTTTAGCAACATATAAAGTTCAACAACAGCCCCCGCAAGAAATATACAAGGCCAATGCAACACGACTTTAATATAAACAAACATAGAGCACTGCTAGCAACGATAACGCTCTCTTTATTCTACATATATGATATATGCCCACTCAACTAAGACTTAAAGGTAAGTAACATTTATTAAACTAAACAGGCGGTGTGGCTTACCCCTGTTAGCTCTCTATCTTAGTTAAAGAACAGTTAAAGAACACTTTTTGACTCTACTAACATCAAAGCATAAATATATTGCATCAAGCCTAATATTCAAACCCAGGCGAAGCAACATGCACCCAATAACCGTGCACAGTTCCCACGCTAGGCAAATGAACATGCAAATCACTTAAATGAACTTGTAAATCATTTAGAAGATGCAATAAGCTACTCATTTGGAGGTAATTGCACCAAATAAGCGGTTACCATGTAAGACTATAGTCAATAAAAGTCCTGGTGAGTACTAATGAAAAAAGCCATAAACTATTTGTTAATTGCGTTTACGGCAACACTTTTGGGGTGTAATGCGGCACCAGTTCCTGAGCAATCAAGTTCGTCGAACTCAACCAGCAACCATACCATTAGTAGTCAAGCGAGTAGTACAGCCAGTATTATCGCAAGCAGCTCCGTTACAAGTTCACCACCTACGGTTTCTAGCAGTGAACAGCTAAATAGCAGTATAGAGGCAATAAGCAGTTCATCAATAAGTAGCTCGATGATTATCAGCTCATCAATAAGCATTATGAGTACTTCAAGTCTCCCCAGCACATCATCAAGTGTAAGCGTCGTACCATCACTTGACCAATGCAACAACACGGCCCAGTGCAGGACGACATATGGAGACGCAGCAACTGACTGCAAAGA
>CALIUX010000270.1 GCA_938048505.1 uncultured Pseudomonadales bacterium | reverse complement strand
TGATAAGTAATCATTCGCCTCACGCGGATCAGCGCCGTTGAATTTGGTATTTTCTGCACCGGTATGTAAACGCGCATGGTATTTACTGGGGCACGTCAGCGTTAAAAATAGCGGGGTTAAATTTAGAGCCTTGGCAATTTCTTCATAGCCCCTAGAACGCACCATAAATTCATTCCGGCGGTTAACCGGGTTAGCCTGGCTTTGCGCAATCGCATCAGCTAGCGGCTTGACTACACCCTCTTGGTTTTCCATTTCCATATTGGCCAGAATCGCCTCATTACGCTTTTGACATAATAAATAACGGCCCAAGCCCCACTTGCTTACATAGGGCGTATGTTTTGACTTAGTGACCTGGCCGATGCTGCGCAAAACATTTTCTACCATGCGCACACACTTGGTTTTTAACTGCCTACGCCACCATAGGTTGCAACACACACGCGCTGCACCAGCAATAATTTTTGCATGCATCTCCTCTTCTGTTTCATCGTCCTTTAAATCAACAGGGTTATTAATACCCACACACGCAAGGTAACGCACCAGTGATGCGTAAGCGTCCCATAAATCTTGGTTTTGATTAATCTGCTGCCATCGCCTTTCAAAGCGCTGCGCATGCGTGTCTGCCATATCGCACAACTCTTCTAAATCCATTGCAGCACTAAAACGCTGCTCAATCACAGAGCCGTTATGCGCCAAACCGCCACCAAAACACAGACGCTCATCCAACTGCTCAAGCACCTCGATTGCACGCGCATGGCCAAACGAGCGCTGCACACGCTCATAATGTTTTTTTAAATAACCATCAATAGTAGAGTGGCGAGCACAAATAGCGACCAGTCTGGCGGCATTAAATAACCATTGGTTTGCATCCACATACCCATTTTTATTTGCTCGCTCAACGTATTTTTTTTGTAGCGATTTTTTGCTTGGCAAGTGCTGATTAAATATTTCAGCAGACCATTTTCGGCACTGATGCGTGCCAATTTCTGATAGGGTTAATTCGCTCATAGTTGAGCACGGCCACCTGCCGTTTGACTAATCATCGCGCGAATACCGCCGCCCGATTTTATATATTCGTTTTCTTTTAAAGCTTGCTCATAGCGCGACATTTCTTTTAGCGACTCAACAAACTTTTCTTGATCAACACCCGAAGCTAAACAGCTTGGGCAAATTGCTAACCGGCGTGATGCCACTTGTTTTCCCGCATCATCAACTAACCAATCATTTGGTGTAGCCGGTTTTGCGTAATAGCAATATTCGACTAAATAGCCGCGACCATCACAATCATCGCAGGGGCATGATTTAGCGCTATCTGACTGCTCGGCTTTTTTACTTGAGAGCACATCAATTAACGCCGCATTCATACCCGCGATATAGTCAATGACTTTTTGAGAAGCAATCACTACGCAGCAACCAGCTCAGCAGCAAAAGATTCTTCTACCGCATGCTTTAAATCATGCAACGCTTTGCGCATGGTCAGCGCTTCCTCAGGGCTTTTTGCTTGCGCTTTAATATCTGAATAACCCATGCGATTTACCATGGCGATAAATGCGTTCGCTTCATCAGATGTCATTTCTGCATCAACAATTAACATTGCCATCACCTACGCGGGTAAAGATTTGTCAGTTAAGCCGGCATCAATTGACTGCAACGCGCCAAGCAATTGATAGTATTCAGACTCGCTATTGCCCAGCACAGGCTTTGTTGCAGAAATACTTGCAACATGACTTCTAAAGGCCAAGCGCTGCTCTGTGGTTACAGCAACCAGATGTACTTCAACTTTATTTTCAACACTCATTACACAAGCTCCATAGCTTTTACTTGATGAATACCGCGCTCGACGATTTCTTTTTGGCAAGCACGGCCAATTTTTAACTGATGATCAACGTACTGATGCGCGGCTTTTTCTGTGTGAAAAGTGCGAATATCTACAATGCGCACAGCACGCTGATTTTTTGCTCTAAATTCAATTTGATTGTCTGGCATTACGCTGCCCCCTTATTAACAATTGGATTAACCAGCTCAAGCAGGCGGCTCAACTTACGCTCTACAATCACCACACGGTCACCATCAACCCAGCCCCACCAGCCAACGTAATTGAATTGAAACCTGTGCTTAGCTTGCAGCTCTTCCGTTATCTTGGTAATCATAATTTCACCTGTTCACTACTGGTTAATTTTTAACCAGTTAAGTTAGTACTCGCTTTCAATGGCTTTTTTGATGAGCAACGCGTTGTTCACGTAATAAGGGGCGCTGTCGCTTTTGCGGCGGCGGGTTGGTAAGTCGCCATCACGACACATGCGCACAACAACACTTCTTGTCATACCTGTGCGGCGGGCGTACTCATCAACACTGAGGAAAGGCGTATCTATATAAATACCGGTCATCGTGATAGTCTCTGTCGGTTTAATTGGGCTTATATGCACCCACATGAAAGATCCAAAAATAGAACCAATAGAGACAAGATAGGTTCTAAAAATAGAACCGTCAAGAGAATAATATGACTTTCGCCGAAAAGCTTAAATACATCTGCAAGCTAGAAGAGATAAACCTTAAGGAATTCAGTGAGTTAAGCGGTATTCCTTACGGGGCGATAAAAAAATACTCTGGCGGCTTCACATCACCAAAAGTCAACCGAATTCACGAAATGACCGAGCACCCGCGACTTGCTCAGTACAGAAATATGTTGCTTTCAATAGAAGAGTCGGCAGTGGATGATCACATTGATCAAGAGATTATTTCGCTTTATCGTCAGCTAGAGGCCGAGGGCAAGGGTGAACAGGCATTGGAGTACTTGAAGTTCTTAGCAGGTCGCGCAGGTAAATAACTGCCTCCACTTTTCCTTGGTTATCAAGTAGGGCTATCTGTTTTTTTAGATCATCGAGTGTATTATCCATACTGTTTATTTATACAGTACTTTATTGGAGGTCTCAATGATCAAAAAAACAGAAAACGGTTACGATGTTGATATCAGGCCAAATGGTAGAAATGGGCGACGATTCCGCAAAACGCTCCCCACAATGAGCGAAGCCCGCACATATGAAAAGCACATCATCGGCAAGTATCAAGATAGACCCGAATGGGAAAAGGCCGACTCAGATAAAAGATCCCTCTCACAGGTCATTGACCGCTGGCACGCCTTACATGGCGCCCACATTAAAAGCGGTGAACACCGCATGCGAACCATTCGCAAGATATGCCGCGACCTAGGCAACCCACCCGCCCGACACTTTAATGCAAAGCTCTTTTCAGATTATCGCGCCAAACTGCTTGACCAAGAGCTGATCTCACCCAATACGGCAAACCATTACTTAGCTTATATGCGGGCCGTATTTAACGAATTACGGCGTGTTGATGAGTGGATGGTTGATAACCCGCTTGCCAAGGTTAAACCGCTTAAAGTTGATGAGCCCGAGCTCACATTCTTAAGCAGCGATCAAATCACAACCCTGCTAGCCGAGCTAGATAAGTCAGAGGCGAGCCATGCACGCATTAGTGCCAGAGTGTGTCTGGCAACTGGCGCACGATGGGGTGAAGCCGCCACAATACGGCCATCACAAGTGGTCAACAATATGGTTTCCTTCAATGCCACCAAATCGGGCAAGAATCGCTCAATACCCGTTTCGCCACAGCTCGCTCAACTCGTGAGAGATCATGCACCCCTTATTGACGGGCTAAGCACCTTCAAACGAATCATTAAAGAAACAGACCTCGATTTACCCAAAGGTCAGATGACACATGTGCTAAGACATACATTCGCGAGCCACTTTATGATTAATGGCGGCAATATTTTGAGTTTACAGAGGATTTTAGGCCACCAGTCGCTAACAATGACTATGCGCTATGCACATTTAGCACCCGACCACTTTTCGGATGCGCTAGCGCTTAATCCATTAGCAACCCAAGGATAATTGATGAAATTTTTAGCAGTACTCGGCCTTTGCTTACTTGCAACCGCTTGCGGCAGCGATTCAGGCTCCAAAGACAATATCCCCAAACCCCTTGACGACAAAGAGAGAGAAGACACCCCTAATAAGCTAAGCATCAGCAGCTTTACCATAACAGGCCCAGATGACAGCACAAACCCCGCCTCAATAGATCCAGCCATCAATAATGGTACATTTGCAATCGATTTTAATCTTTTGGGAGCAGATAAAATTTATGATGTAGAACTCTTTGTTAGCACCAATAACACACTGAGCGAATTCGACATCTCATTTGGCCAAGGACAATGTGCCCCAACTGACAACGAATGCAATGATGGAAGCAGCACAGACGAGTGCCGCTTTACAAATAACAACTCAATCACTTGTGATGCAAACGACTCAGAAGGAATCAGCATCGCATCAGCCCTAGATACACTCCCAAAAGACGCCTACATTATCCTGCAAGCATGCAATATAACCGGTAGCGAATGCGACACCGCCTCCACACCAGTAACCTTCCGCTAGCGTCCACATTCTGTCCACACCCGTTACACCAGCCTGCATCTAGGCAAAACCTAATGTAGGCTAAAAGTCTGATTTATATGTAATTTATTAACATTAAAGCAACCCCGAAATAACTTAAAATCTCCCGACCTCACGGTCGTGCCGGTTCAAGTCCGGCCCCGGGCACCATTTATTTTGCTTATAGATCAATATCTTAAAATACAATTAAAGCCTTATTCAGATAGACTTTGATGAGAAAAAGACCGCCCAGATAACGGATTTTTCTAAATAAGTTATTAGCAGGCACACATATCAAAAAGCGGCAAATACCACAGCAGATCATACGCAAGATATGCCGTAGCTTAAGCACCCTACCGGCCAACTATTCACCAAAGATCTTTTAAGATGTCGCCCTGCAAGCTCTGGGCTCACCTAATACGGCAAACAAGCCATCATCTAGCTGCATACGAGCCATGCTTAACGAATTGCGGTGTATTGATGAATGGGTGGTCGATAACTCGCTTGCCAAGATTAGGTCGCTCAAGGAACCGAATACAATCTCCAAAATTCGCTTGCTACGTAGCGTCCACACTTTGACCACACTCACTGCACCAATCTGCATTTAGGAAAAACTTAAATGCAGGCTAGGAATTTGATTTAAGCGGATTCAATGTCGCCTGCTTATGTGTATATCAGGCCGTAGGCAAGCCTTGCTCAATGGGCAATTCTGGATCTCTAGACCACTCATTCCACGACCCAAAATACGTCGCTACCTGCTTAAATCCAGCCTGTTTCAAGGCAACGTAAGTATTGGAGGTTCGCGCTCCTTTAAAACAGTAAAGGTATATTGGTTTGTCAAAATCTAGTCCAATATTTTGGCATTCTGCCAAAATTTCTTCTGAGCTTTTAATGCGAGGGCCGTCGACTGAGGGCTTCATCATGCGATACCACTCCAACCATTTAGCACCAGGCAAACGCCCTTTACGTGGCGCAAAGTCCACCCCATAAGGTGAGCTACTTTCACCAATCCACTCCTCAACATCACGCACATCTAATAAGGTAATATCTTGAGTATTGATGGCTTTTAACACATCATCTTTATTAACAATCAACTCAGATCCGGCATAACCCAACTCAAAGGTTTTAGCGGGCAAAGGCACCGCCTTATCATCGACTTTACCGCCGGCATTGCGCCATGCAGATAATCCTCCGTGCAAGACTTTCGTATCAGACAACCCGATATAATCAGCAATAAAATGACCACGGCATGACTGCCCGTAGCCACTACTCATCGAATCTTCGTAAAATACAACAGTATCAGCATTGCCTATACCTGATTCACCAAACACGCTAGCAAAGTGGTCCCGCATAGCCTTTATGCCAGACTTTGTTGACGACGATAAATAGGTAAATATATCGTGAATATTAATTGCACCCTTAATATGTAGCTCAGAATAAGCTGCTGGGGCACGTGTATCGACTAGAATTACATTTTGCTCTTGCATGAGCTGCTTCAGCTCATGTACTTCAATCAAAATTTTGTTCATGGCATTTGACCTTTAAAGGTTGTTGATGCTTACGACATCGTTAATAAGCTTGCGCTCATAGCCGACTATCACCCACTGCTTGACGCTTCAATATCATTTACAACGGCATTAAGCTTCATCATTCATAGGGGCACGTCACTAAAAAAGCAGGGGCTAGCCTCACGTATCAACTCATGAGAACTTATGCATAATATAAATCTATCTATGAATAGGTAGATTTATATTATGCATAAGTTCTCTACCTGTCAACTCAAGAATCAAAAAGGGTAAGGGCCACTAGGCCGGCAAAAGGAAAAGGCGCTTTCTCTTTGTCTTGAAGATATAAACAAGAAGTGTGATGGTGTTTTAGGGATTATTTGAAGAAGGCCCCACGTTGAGCTAGCGATGCCATTTAGAATGAGGCTTAAAGCACTCTAACGGAAAACTTGAGATGAAATCTGCTGTACTCACCTCCATTGCTGCCAGTCTAATTTACCTAAACCTTACCGGATGCAGCATAGAAGACCCTGAAGTACGCCCTGTTGAATCAAAAGCGGCTTCGCAAGACACCACCTCGTCACTCAGTAACGATAGATCATCAAGCTCACTCAATAATGGTAATCAAGCGAGCTCTATTAGCAGCACAACCAGTGATACAGCAAGCTCTGATGCGAGTGCGCCACTCTCGTACATTCAGTCTATTACACCCAGCGATAACAGCCAAAATATTGCACTCAACAGCAAAGTAATTGTGGTTTTTACTGAGCCTGTTTTAGAGAACAGCTATCAAGGTGATCTGATTACATTGCTAAAAGGAAATGAGCAAGTAGCAGGCAGCATTAATACCACGGACAATCAAACATTTACCTTTCAAACGAACAAAAGCCTTTCGGCTCAGAGCTTACACACAGTTAAGATTGCAGAGAGCATGTTGAGCTCAGGTCAAACAGCAGGCAGAGTGGAAACACAATTTATGTCCGTTGCGGGTTCAGGCCAAACCTCGCAGGAGGTGATTGATCAATGTATGGGCGAGCTTGATATCGAAATGCTAGCGCAAGTCAATGCAGCACGATCTCAGGCGCGAGTATGCGGCTCCACTAATCAACCTGCTGTACCCCCACTCAGCTGGAGCTGTAAGCTACAGCAAGCTGCACTCAAGCATTCGCAAGATATGGGGCAAAACAATTTCTTTTCCCATACCGGTAGTAACGGCTCGACTCTCAGAAGCCGTATAGATGGCGCTGATTATGCCTGGCGAAGGATAGGAGAAAATATTGCTGCAGGACAACGAGACGTCAGCTCAGTGATGAGAGGGTGGCTAGACAGCCCAGGACATTGTTCAAATATTATGTCTGGAGATTTTACAGAATTTGGGATGGGCCAAGTGACAGCCCCTCAAACCCAGTACAGAATATTTTGGACACAAAACTTTGCCAAACCCCTGTAATCGTTTTCGCTCATTTTCTGTCATGCTGGGTAGGCATGTATAACCGTTGAGAAATAGGCATAAAACTCTCAATATTTTGTTGCGCGCTTTATGCCTCAAACAGAAGTCTAACGATTCTTTTCTTCCCAGTTTTTTAGCTTAGTCGTTTTACCAATACCGGGATTAAAACTATTTGTTGGGTCAAGCTTTTTATAAAAGCCCTTCAAAGCCGGTTTGGCAAAATACTCATGGCCTACGTTGTGCTCGGCTGGATATTCTGCACCGCGCTCATCAAATGAATCGAGTATTTTTTGCTTAAGTGCTTTGGCGTCAACACCCGGTTTAAGAATATAGTTCTGGTGCATGACGTGACAAAACAGATGGCCGTAGTAAAGCTTAACTGCAATATTGTCATCAATCTCTGGCGGGAGCACTTCTAGCCAGTCACGCTCATTACGTCGCAACGCAATATCGATGGTCATAATCGGGCCAAAGTCTTTTTTCTTAATCGCATGATAGCGACCAATCGCCCCGCCTGCCGCAAAGCGATGCAAAATCGCTTTTTCACCTTCACGGGGGGTACATTCAAAATAACCACCCTCATTTGATTGAAAAAATGTATCAAGGTATTCACGCGCCTCATCAACCCCATCATTGCTCATTTCTAGAATCCAATGATGCGCGTATTGATCTCTAAAGGCATCCATTTTTTTAGGTAAATGATTGGGCCATAAAATGCTTAAAAACTGCATAATATGATCTGAAAGCTTAGTAGGCAAAAATGAAAAGTTACTGGCAATACGATCAACAACACGCTTCATTCCAAACAGCTTTGGAATGTATTTAGAGCCTAATTTATCAATCACGACAAAGGTATCTTTACCGTATTTTTTACTGACATCATAGCAATCGCGATTAAGATATTCGCCCGAATCCGGAAGGTTTTTAAACCCTAAAATATCCCGGCGCATTTGCGTAAAGACCTGAGGATCATTCGTACCAACATAAAAGACTTGCTGCTTTTTAGCGATGGGGTACGTATCTAACCGCACAGCAAAAACCGCTAATTTCCCTGCACAACCAGACGCCTCATATAAACGGCGGCCATCATTATTAAAGCGTGAAGGCGTATCTGCATCGACTGCGCGCACACGCTCGTGATACTCGTCATCGGATGCGCGTCTTTCAGGAAATGTAACATCGCTCTGACTGTAATTTTGCTGTTGCAAGTTCGTCAAAATTGCCTCAGGCGTTTCACCTAAATCAATCCCTAAGTTATTCACTAACGAAAGCTCACCATTTGCGTCAATTTGTGCATGTAAAGAGAGCTCAGTGTAGGCTGGGCCACGCTTCACCAGTGCACCACCGGAATTATTGCAAATGCCCCCTACAATTGACGCACCAATGCACGATGACCCAATCACCGAGTGTGGCTCGCGCCCATGTTTGGCCAATACATCTTCCAAGCCAAATAGCGTACTGCCTGCCAAGCCGACGATTTGCTTGGCATTATCAATGAGCTGGATCTGATCAATACGCATAGTATTGATGATGACGACCGAGCGGTCATAGTCTTTACCGTCGGGCGTTGATCCCCCCGTTAAACCCGTATTTGCAGCCTGCATGATGACAGCCACATCAGCGGCTACGCAGGCTTTAAGCACTTGCCAAACTTCTAGGAGCGTTGCGGGGCGTACCACAACAAGCGCCTCACCCGAGCCAAAGCGGAACCCTTTACAATAAGGTTGCATTTTAACGCTATCCGTTAGGGTGTAGCTGGCACCCACCAGTTCGGTCAGTTGCTTAATAAGGGCTTGGGTTGAGGCAGAATCGGTCACAGTACTTCTCGGCTTACGTTAAAAAGATTTGAAAAAGGGGAAAGGTGTATGACCACTATTGTACATCAAGCCATACCAGACCGTTGTTGGTTTACCCCTATTCAAGCTATTCAGGGGTGAGCACTACCTATACAA
>CALIUX010000269.1 GCA_938048505.1 uncultured Pseudomonadales bacterium | reverse complement strand
GCACGTATTTTTATAGAGCATATCGCCGGTATCTAACCCGGCATCCATTTGCATAATGGTAATGCCCGTTTCGGCATCGCCTGCTTCTATCGCGCGTTGAATGGGCGCTGCACCGCGCCAGCGGGGTAATATTGAGCCATGTACATTGAGGCAACCATACTTGGGCGCATCTAAAACCGCTTGGGGCAGTAATAGCCCATATGCAACTACGATCATGATGTCTGCCCGGTAGGCTGCCAAGGCTGCTTGTTCGTCAGCCCCTTTCAGGCTCACTGGCTGCTCGATGGGAATATTAGCCGTTTGAGCCAGTTGCTTAACGGGGCTGGCTTGCAGTTTTTTGCCTCGGCCTGCTGGGCGGTCAGGTTGTGTGTAAACCCCAATCACCTCATGCGGGCTATTGAGTAACGCTTGCAAATGACAAGCGGCAAAATCGGGCGTGCCCGCAAAAAGAATACGTAAAGAAGAGGGGGCAGGCATAAGAACTCACAAGTCGTTAGAGAAAGTTAAAATTCGCGGTCGTTATAAAACGTTGCATCGGTCGCAAAGCAAGGTATCTGAAACAGTATTTGGCAAAATATGCCCCTTGAAGCATCATGCTAAAATATGTTTCTGAGTTAACCTTGCTGCTTAGCCTGTTTGAGCAATTTAGTGCGAATGCGATTACGCTTGAGCTTTGAAAGGTAGTCGACAAACAGTTTGCCATTCAAATGATCCATTTCATGCTGAATGCAAACGGCGAGCAAACCATCGGGTTCTAATGTAAACGGGTTGCCCTCTTTGTCGAGTGCAGAAATCCGCACGTTAACAGGGCGCTCAATGGTTTCATAGAACCCCGGTACGCTCAGGCAGCCCTCATCGTACGTTGAGGTCTCATCATGCAGAGCTTCAACCGTGGGGTTGATAAAAACTTGGGGCTGGTTGCGCTCTTCAGACAAATCAATGACGATAATTTGCTTGTGAATGTTGACCTGTGTCGCAGCCAGGCCAATACCTGATGCGGCGTACATGGTTTCGATCATATCATCTACTATTTGGATAATAGACGCGTCAACTGCCGCTACAGGGTCTGCAATAGTCCGTAAACGGGGATCTGGGAATGTGAGGATCTCTAATTGTGCCATTAGCCTTTGTGACAAACCTCTAGTAAAAAGGGTAATTGCGCTGCTAACATAGCATGCACATAACGGTTTGTGGGTTAGCTTACGTGTCAAAAGACACAGCTAACTGCCGCGTAGTAGACTATTATAACGTTTAAAATGTCCAAGGGCCGATACCGACGGGAACAATAATATGAAAAAACGTATCTTGGGATTACTTGGCGCGCTCGCCTTAGCAGCACAAGTGAACGCCGATCAAGTACAGCTCCGTGCTGATTACCCTGATCAGCATGTGGTCGTGAAAGGAGATACTCTTTGGGATATTTCGAATACTTTCTTGAGTACGCCTTGGATGTGGCCAGAAATTTGGCATGTCAATCCGCAAATTGAAAACCCTCACCTCATTTACCCTGGCGATGTTGTTCGCCTCGTTTATCTCGATGGTAAGCCCCGTGTGGTGATTGATCGCGTAGTGAAGCTCTCGCCTCAAATGCGGGTTGTTGATGAGCGCGAGGCGATTGCTTCTATCCCGCTTGATCGCATTAACAATTTTTTATCACGTAGCCGCGTAGTCGAAAACGATCAGTTAGAGCGTGCGCCTTACGTGGTCTCGGGTGAATCAAAACGCCTCTTAACGGGTGAAGGCGATCGCATTTATGCGCGTGGCGAATTTGATCCCAGTATTGCGGCTTACGGTGTTTACCGCAAAGGCCAAACCTATGTTGATCCGGTAACGGGTGAAGTGCTCGGTGTCGAGGCAACCGATATTGCATCGGCTCGTATGCGTGCACTTGATGAAGATATTGCAACGCTTGCTGTAACGCGTTCAACACAAGAGCTTCGTTTAGGCGATCGCTTACTCGAAGATGAAGAGCGCTCAGTGGATTCGACCTTTTACCCCTCTGCGCCTGATGTCGAAGTGGATGCAGAGATCATTGCGGTAGAAGGCGGTGTAACGCAAGTTGGAAAAATGAGCGTTGTGGTCATTAACCGTGGTCAGCGTGAAGGCATGAAAGTCGGCAATGTACTGGCGATTTATAAACTTGGCGGGACTGTCCGTGATCGAATCAAAGGCGACTCGGTCAAATTGCCTGATGAACGAGCTGGCTTGATGATGATCTTCCGCACGTTTGAGAAACTCAGCTTGGGCTTGGTGCTAGAAGCTGACAGGCCTTTGTCGACAAAAGATAAAGTGAAAAACCCCTAATGTTCTAGGCGACTTTTGAGCTTTGCCTATCCATAAAAATAAGTGTTACAAAGTTATTGTCACACAACCAAAAACAGCGACATTCACGTCGCTGTTTTTGGTTGTGATGATGAACTCTCATTGTTAGTAGTAGCTACTGCTAACTAGATGACTGAAGGGATATGAGCATTGAGAGTGGCATAATGAACGTGTTCTTTAATTGCGGGTTGCGTCTAATGCCTAAGCGGTTTAGTGTAGAAGGGATACGCTATTGCTGCTGGGAGCACGGTAACTCTATGCATGTAATTCATGTACGGTACTCTCTAGCCCTTGTCATGATTCATGACAGTACACCGGTGTAAGGACAAACTGACTATGTATGGCACCCAATCAACGTGATGTTTTTAACCTCTCTTGAACAAACTATGCTGCTTTTGCGCTTGCCCCAAACTGGCGTAGCGACTTACTGGCGTTTACTCGACTATTATGGTGATTTATCCGCAGCTTTTGCTGCACCTGCGTCAGAGTTACAGAGCTTCTTGAAAGCTGAAGCGCTTTTTATATTGCAAGCATTGCGTAATCAAGGTGTTGCGCACCCCTTAGTGCAGAGAGTGCGCTCGGACATTGAGTGGATAAAGGCGCGCGGCATTCATATCATCGATACGACCAGTGAGTATTACCCTTCTTTGCTTCAAGAGGTCAATCGTGCGCCCCCGATCCTATATGTATGGGGTGATCCTAGCCTACTGAATATGCCCCAGATCGCCGTTGTGGGAAGCCGTAGTCCTACAGCGGGTGGCATCAATAATGCCGTTGAGTTCTCGCGTGATCTTGCTGAAAATGGCTTCACTATAACGAGTGGTTTAGCACTGGGTGTTGATGTCGCTGCGCATCAAGGTGCATTAGAGGCTAAGGGTAAAACATTGGCGATTCTGGGTACTGGTATTGATCAGATCTACCCTGCCCGTCATTTGGGTGTGGCCGAGCAGATTGTTGCGCAGGGCGGTGCCATTGTGACTGAGTTCCCATTAGGGACTAAAGCGTTGCCCAGTAATTTTCCTCAACGCAATCGTATTATCAGTGGTTTGTCTTGCGGCGTGTTAGTGGTTGAATCGGCAGTGAAAAGCGGTTCACTGATCACTGCGCGTTATGCTTTAGGTCAAAACCGTGAAGTATTTGCTATCCCCGGTTCCATTCACAACCCGTTGAGTAAAGGGTGCCATCTGTTAATTCGTGAAGGCGCTAAACTGGTTGAATGTGCCGACGATATCGTTGAAGAGTTGCAAGGCATGCTTGCTTTTAAGCGTGACGAAATTAAAAACACGCTAGTTGCTAAACACCATGCGGTCGACCCTGTGGCAAATGACCATGAGCGACGAATACTGGAGTGTCTTGGCTTTGACCCGGTTCCGTTTGATTTACTCGTTGAGCGCACTGAGTTACCAGCGGGTGATTTGATGTCGAGCTTGCTGACGATGGAACTCAAAGGACTTGTTGATAATCAAGGTCATGGATTTGCGCGTGCGCGTCAGTGAACTATTTTGGGTTAAACGTTACTAACTTAGTAGATTCTGTTGGCTGTCCGTTTTGTCGCATGCATTTATGGCACTACACTTAAATGACACCATGGTGAAAATGATAGCCACTACTACATAGAGCGAGCTTGTAAGACGTTTAAATCGTGACAAGAGTTACTTCACGTTGGTAGACGTCAGACAAGAAGCGCAGTAGAATTGCCGCCAGCAGTTACACAATGCACCCGTAGCTCAGCTGGATAGAGTAGGTGGCTTCGAACCACTTGGTCGGGGGTTCGAATCCCTCCGGGTGTGCCATTTTTTAAAAACCCGCTATTGGCGGGTTTTTTTATGCCTTCATTTTGTTGGCAGGGGAGAGAGCGTTCATGCCGATTCTTCGCATTACATCGTTACCCTTTGAAAACCAAGATAGCAGCACTTGGTCTGCAGAAGTGTGTAAACATTTTGCCGAGACAACGGATATTCCACTGAAGCACGTCTCAGCAACATGGCAGTTATTACCCAATGGTCATTATGCTTATGCCGGTGAAAATGCACATTTTCAGCCTCGCGATTCACATCCCCTTATTGTTGAAATCATGCTACCGGACTTCTATGCACTAGATCGTGTAGAAAAAATCATTATGGCGACAGTTGAAGCGGTGAGCACAGTTACGCACTTACCGGCAAAAAATATTTTTGTACAAGTTAACCGAGCACGTTCTGGAGCGGTCTTTGATGAAGGTCGAATAGCGCGTTGGTAAGTTTGCTATCACCTAGTGACAGTGATGAGAAACCATCAATAGGTTGATTGTTGCAAGCTAGAGAAGTTAATCGAATACGAAGGAGTTTTATGATGTTGTTTAAGGGCTTGATCGTTCCAAAATATGCCATTCGAACGGTATTTTGCGCATTAATAGGTGTGTTGGGTGGATGTGCGCAACATCAACACCCAGAGTGGCGGGGCGCGCAGAAAGATCTCAGTGATCAAATCTTTCAGCAGCAACAGTTATTAGATAGCCTGCACCGAGATATTCAAGAAGTCGTCTTGTCGCAAGTTGATATTCAAGATCAAATGCAAAAAAACAGCTATGACTTAACATTACTGGCTACAAAGCTGAAAAAGCCTGTTAGGCGCGCGTCCACTAAAAAGAAAAAAACCACGCTCAAAAATGAACCTGTTACGCCTAAAAAAGCATCGCAGCTCACGCCAGAAAAAATGTTACTAGGGCGCGTTGAATGGTTATGGGTTGAGCTGTTTGATAATCATATTAAAGCGCGTATCGATACGGGTGCCAAAACCTCTTCTTTGCATGCTTCTGATTTTCAGTTCTTTGAGCGCGATGGCGAAGACTGGGTGCGTTTCCGTATTGATACACATAAAAAGGTGGTTGGGCTTATCCCCTCTAGCACGGGTAAAACGTATGAGCGCCCTGTCATTAGTATGACCAAAGTGAAACAGGCTTCTGCTGATGCCATTGATACACGCCCAGTTGTTAAATTGCGTGTAAAAGTAGGCAACTTTGAAGAAGATGTTGAATTTAACTTAACGGATCGTCGCAATATGCTGTATCCAGCGTTATTGGGGCGTAACTTCCTAGAGGATGTGGCGCTAGTTGATGTCAGTAAGACATTTATAGAAAAACGTACTCTACAGGTTGATGAATAATGCGTTTGAATTCGCGCTTTTCGTTACTGGTGATTTTTTTACTGGTCATTGGAACATCTCTGATTGTGTACCGTTATTCGGTTGCTGGTATTCCCTTTACGCCAGGGCAAACGCATACCGTATGGTCTGTTGAGGCTAAGGTCTCGTTTACCGCCGATGATGCGCCGGTTAATCTTTCATTAGCACTGCCTGCTGCGCAACCGAGCTTAACACGCATTGCTGAGCGCACAGCAAGCCCTGGTTTTGGTTTACGCTTTGACGAAGACAATAGCAAGCGCCGAGCAGAATGGTCTATTCGGCAAGCATCAGGTCTACAGACGCTTTATTATGTAGCGGATTTTCAAGTCGCTAACAATAGTGCGTACGCGGCACCTCTCTTCTCTGTTACACCGCCTCCTCGCTTTTTAGGCCCGCTCAAGAATTCGGCAAAAGCGCTTTTGGAACGTATCCATCAGACCTCGGCTAACGATTTATCTCTAGCCTATGCATTGATTGCTGAATTTCAAACGCCTCAGCAAGACGTACAGTTTTTATTGCAAGGTGCGCCTGCGAGCCAGCGCATTGTTGAATTGCTTTCTCAAGCCGATATTCCTGCTAGAACCGTAAAAGTCTTGTTACTTGAAGATGGTGCTCGTAGACAGTCTCTACAGACTTGGGTGCAATTGATTGCTGATGAGCAAGTGCATTTGCTTGACCCTAAAGGTGAGCATAAGGCGACTCAGCCGCTCTTAATCTGGGAACAAGGTGATAAATCGGTTATCGACTTGATTGGCGGACATGGCGCAAAAATTGGTTTTTCTATGCTCAAGCAGCGTATGCCTATTTCAGGGGCGTCTGCTAATAGTGCGGTCTTAAACGGAACCGTTCTGAATGGCCCGCCTTCTGCGCATGGTAATGATGGCTTGTTGAATTTATCGATTCATAGTTTGCCGTTAAATGACCAGTCCGTCTTTAAGGGTATTTTGCTTGTGCCTGTAGGCGTGCTTTTGGTCGTGATTATGCGCACGCTGGTGGGCTTAAGTACAAGCGGAACGTTTATGCCAGTCTTAATTGCGTTGGCATTTATGCAAACTAGCTTACTGACAGGCGTCGTCGGGTTTTTATTGATTGTGGGTGTGGGGTTGCTTATTCGCTCATACTTTTCAAGGCATAACTTGTTGCTGGTTGCGCGTATTTCATTAGTGATTATTTCGGTTGTGCTCATATTGGCGCTATTTTCGGTTATTTCATACCGTATGGGGCTTTCTGAAGGCTTGAAGCTCACTCTATTCCCCATGATTATTCTGTCATGGACCATTGAGCGCATGTCTATTTTGTGGGAAGAAGAAGGCCATAAAGCGGTACTGACCCAAGGAGGCGGCTCATTATTAGTCGCCATTTTGAGTTATTTAGTGATGAGTAATGAGTGGGTGCGTCACCTCACCTTTAACTTTTTAGGTTTGCAATTTATTTTCATGGCATTGGTGCTTATGTGCGGTAGCTATACCGGTTATCGCTTGTTAGAGCTGAGGCGCTTTGGTGTCTTTCGCTCTAGTGAAACCTGATGTGATGAATATGAAGAGATTGAGTCTATTTAATCACCCATTAGCGAGCCCTATTCGCACTTACCGTGCATTGCATGATCAAGGCATTATGGGGATGAATTGCCGCAACTTACGTTATATTGCGCGTTACAATCCCAGGCGTCTGTATCCGTTAGTGGATAACAAACTGAAAACCAAAACGTTAGCCATTGAACATAATGTCAATGTGCCGGAGTTGCTTTCTGTCGTGCGAGAGCAGCCCGATATTCGTACGGTGCAGTCTGTCTTAAATGATCTTAATGGCTTTTGTATCAAGCCTGCACAAGGCTCCGGAGGCAAAGGGATTCTGGTGGCACTGCGTGCCGAGAATCAAGAGGAGGGGCAGCCTGTTCAGTGGACGCGCACTAATGGCAAGCCTTTGAGCCGTAATGAAATCTCTCGGCATCTTTCGAATATCCTAGCGGGTATTTTTTCATTGGGTGGCCGTAGTGATGTTGCCATTGTTGAAGAGCTGATTCAGGTCGATCCATTATTCCAGCAGTTTACCCACGAAGGGGTGCCTGATCTACGCGTCATTGTTTTTAAAGGCTTACCGGTCATGGCGATGATGCGCTTGTCTTGCCATGATTCTCACGGTAAGGCCAATCTTCACCAAGGTGCAGTGGGTGTGGGGATTGATATTGCGCAAGGCGTTGCTGTTAATGCTGTTCAGCATGGGCAGCCTATTACTCACCACCCTGATACTCAACAACCACTGATTGATCTTAAAATACCCCACTGGCAGAATCTTCTCCGGCTAGCTTGTTCCTGTTCAGACATGACTGGGCTTGGGTATTTGGGGGTGGATTTAGTGTTAGATAAACACAAAGGCCCGCTCCTGCTTGAACTCAATGCGCGCCCAGGTTTAGCGATTCAAGTGGCCAACAATGCTGGGTTATTACCCCGCTTACAATCCATCGAGGCGCTAGAGTCGATACCTGCTAGCCTTGACGAGCGCCTTGCTCTTCTCCATCACCTTTACTGAGGTAGTCCCATGGCTTTAACTGAATCCACCATGATGGCTTTGCACAGTGCAGCCCCCGATTTCAATTTACCTTCTACTGATGGTGGTCATGTCAGTTTAAGTGATGTGTCCGGCGGGAAGGCATTGGTTGTCTTGTTTGTCTGCAACCACTGTCCTTACGTTATTCATATCGCGCCCGCCTTAGCTGCATTAGCTAAGGCTTACCAAGAAAAAGGCATTAACTTTGTTGCCATCAGCAGTAATGATGCTAGCACGTACCCAGATGACTCATTTGAGGCCATGAAAGTAGAAAAGGCAAAGCAAGGTTATACGTTTCCGTATTTGTATGATGAAGACCAGTCGGTTGCCCATGCTTACAATGCGGCGTGTACGCCGGATATTTATGTTTTTGATGAAGCGAATAAATTGGCTTATCGCGGGCAATTTGATGATACGCGCCCACATCGTATTTCATCGGGTAACTACGATTCCACCCAAACGCCAGCCTCGGGCAGTACGTTAAAAAGTGCCTTAGATACATTGCTCGCTGGTGATAGTGTGCCAGAACAACAGACGCCTTCTATGGGGTGTAACATTAAATGGAAGGCGGGTAATGAGCCCTGTTAATGCATGAGTCATTCATTATGAAGGCTTTTCAGGTGATCGAATCTAGAACTTATTGCTTTTAAATATATACATTTAGATATGTATATTGACTCTATCACTCTCGCTTTTTAATGCATTTGGCAGGGTTGCCTGCGGCAATGGTGTAAGGCGGGAGTGATTTTGTCACAACGCTTTGCATACCAATTACGGAGCCTTGGCCAATTGTCACTCCGTCGACTATCCCCGCATGCGCGCCCAGCCAAACATCATCTTCGAGCACAATGCCTTTTGATGTGACCGGCTGAGCCTCTATCGTGCTAGAGGCATCCATACCATGATTAAAAGCATAAAGGTGCGAATAAGCCGCAATGCGGCAATGATCCCCGATGGTAATCCCTTGCCGCCCACCATCCATTGTCACATGATGATTAATGCCAACGTGCTGACCAATTGAAATGGGGCCATGTAGCACGGCATCGGCACCAATAAAGCTGCCCTCACCAATAACAATCGGCCTGCCTCGTTCGGCAAAAAGCTTCGCTTCGGGCGCAATAAAGCATTTTCCTAAAATCGTGACGGTTTCCATATCTTGTAAATACGCCTGCCACTCCGCCTGCCAAACTTGCGCCCATTCCTGTTGCGCAGGTTTAAGCCGCCAATAAAGCCAAGGCATATAGGATAGGCGTTGTTTGTGTTGTTTGCGGTATTTTAGGGTGGGGTCGTCCCGCATGCTGAAATTGTCTTTTGACCTACAGCCTCTCTAGTTTATATCTGAGAGACAATAGAAGGTTGATTGCTGTTTAAGGAGTTCACATTCGCACTCATATTAACAGGATCTATATTGATGGCGCTAAGATTTAGGGTATCGATAAGGTAATCGATATTATCTAGTAGGGATGATGTATGAGTTGTTAAAACAGCGTCCGGGTCACAAGGCTTTTCAAAAGGCGAGCTAATCCCCGTAAAACTCTTAATCAACCCCGCATAAGCTTTGACATACAAGCCTTTGGGGTCTCTTTTTGCGCATAGGGAGAGTGGCGTATCGATGAAGACTTCAAAAAAAGCCTTGCCTAGTAAGTTGCGCAGCATTTGGCGGTCTGCTTGTTGGGGCGTGATAAAGCTGGCGATAACCGTATTACCTAGTTGACGGTGCTGCTTAGCCACTTCTGCTGCGCGGCGTAAATTCTCCCTTCTGTCTTCAGGGCTAAAGCCTAAGTCGGCGCAGAGCGTTTTTCTGAGGTGG
>CALIUX010000268.1 GCA_938048505.1 uncultured Pseudomonadales bacterium | reverse complement strand
CATTGTCAAATGATTCTCCCGCTGTGCCCGTAACCTTAGATAACGTTTCTAGTGCTGGTCAGGTGACTTGCCACTCTTTGCCTGCTAGTCGCTTAGAATATGCAAGCCAACTAACGAATGAAGCATTTCTTAATCAACGTTTTTCACAATTCCAGGGCCAAAAAATAGGCGATGTTGAGTTTATTCGTTTAGATGTTTTTGATACGGATGACCCAAGCGAAAACAATCCACTTTATCGCTTCTTGAATTCGCTCAACATGCGGACACGAGAGGCGACCATTCGAAACCATTTATTGTTTGATTTGGGCGAGCCGCTCGACCCCGTTAAAGTTGAAGAAACTGAGCGTAACCTTCGTTCGCTGTCTTATTTGTCTGATGCTTTTATTATGCCGACTGCCATTTGTGGCGATAGGGTGCATCTTGCGGTTGTTGTTAAAGATGCCTGGACAACCCAACCCATTATTTCTGGTAGTTTGCAAGGCGGTGAAACGAAGTCGCGTATTGGTTTTACCGAAGGGAATTTTTTAGGTACAGGCAGCGAAGTGTCTATCATTCTGACGCAAGATGAGCAGCGTAACTTGCTATCTTACCGTTTCAAAAAAGATTACTTATTCAATAAGCCGCTTTCGGTTGACCTTAAGTTTAGCGACAGTGATGACGGTTATGTTAGAGGCGTGTCGTTTGGTAAGCCGTTTTATACCGATGACACCCCTGTTTCGTATGGTGTGTCGCTTAATCAAAGTAAGCTTAGGCAAACGTTTAAGCAGAATAAGCAGGCGTTTTCAGCTTACGATATTGAGTCAGATCAGCGATCGCTCTTTTTATCATGGAAAATACCCAGCGGCACTTCAAGTATCTTGCGGTCTTATGTGGGTGCAACATACAGCGATCAAAAGTATCGTGATTTTGCTCTGATTGCTCCGGGGAAGTTAACGCAGCAGGGGGCAATTGAACCGCGTCAAACCGATATATTGCGTTACCCCTGGCTGGCGGTCGAATACCGTTCGCGGGATTACCGCACCTTATCGAATATTGACTATATTAATACAGTAGAAGATATCAATTTAGGCCTTAATGCGTTTATGAGTATAGGTTATAGCCCTAGCTCACCTTCCCGTCAGGCAGCAGTCATTAATGAGATGCGTTACAGCTACCGCTGGCTGTGGTCACAGCATCTTGGCACTATTTCAGCGAACCTTGCGAATGTTCGCTACGATGAAAATCGCGGTAACCACTATAATACTGGCTTTGATATTGATTATCGGTTTTTAATGACTGAGCGTCAGCGCATTGCCTTTCAGTCGTTTTACCGACAGGCTAAACCGCAGGGCTTGCATGATGCGATCCGAGTCGGCGGGTTTAATGGGTTAAGAGGGTATCCCGCAAACTTTGCATTAGGTGACCGCTCAGTGGGTGCAACGTTAGAGTATCGTTATCATAGTGGTTTGCATTGGCTGAATATTTTGCGCATCGGCTTTGCTGCTTATATCGATGCTGCTGCTTTAAAAAACGATACCTTTGCTTTGGATAACGACGGATACGACGGTGATTTGCTATCAAATGCTGGTGTAGGGTTGCGTTTGGCGTCGAGTAAAACCCATGTGGGAAATGTTATTCATATTGATATCGCATCCCCTATTGGAGATAACTTTGGTGTAGATAGCTTCCAAATATTGTTAAGGGCTGAAAATCGTTTTTAGTCAGTGTAATCCTTGATCACTGGTTTTAATGAGACATATTTTGATATGGGTATGTATTTTGCGTTCTCATATCAAAATAAATCTACAGTTGTATGTATCCTGAGTGAAATCTTATTTGAGCATGTTTAGCAAGGCATTGTTAATTTTAAAATAGCGTTATTTTTGAGACATTATTAGTTTTTATACACCATGTCTTTTTGTCATGGTTTATGAGTGAGTTGTAGTGGGTTTTTTATGATTTTTGTATTGATTGAGCGTCATATTGCTGAGGGTATGACTAGCACATACGATAAGGTAGCGCGAAGTATGCTTCAGCAAACCTTTGCTGTTCCGGGTTTTATCTCGGGAGAGGCTTATGCTGATATGCATAACAATAACCACCGCTTCCTTTTGTGTAAGTGGCGCTCATTGAGGGATTGGCAGCGCTGGCTGCACAGTGAAAGGCGGGCAGAATTGATTAATCAGTTTGCCCCGATCCTTACTCAGCCAGAAAAAGTGACTCTGCTAGAGAATTAATCGGCTAGTGGGCCGCTAGTAGAGCTGTTGGGAAATTCACCTGCACGTATCTGTTTACGCATAAATGCTGCTACAGCAATTGCGGTGCATTCAATCGCATCGCTAAATTGCTGTCCGCTACGTTTTAATGGCTTGAGGTCATGGTCACCGCTTTCAACCCAATGCATCGCTATCATGGTAGCGAATGGGAGCCCGTAGCTTTTGACCTCTTGCTTGTTGCCAAAGGCATCTCGGGTTCCTTGGGCAATAAATAAAGGTTTGCTGTGGTGAAAAAGTGGATCAATGCGCAGCTTTTCAGGCTTGCGAGCAGGGTGAAAAGGATACCCAAAGCAAACTGTGCCTATATAGTCATCAAATACACTGTTGCCATCAAGCATGTCTTGATTGTTTGATGTGTAGTCTTTGCTTCCCAGTAAGGTTGCGGCTCGCGCGCCCATCGACTTTCCCCCAATAAAAAGAGGTTTATCTTTTAGTTCACTATGCATGGCATGCAGCCAGCTATTGTAATAGCGCGTAACGTCTTGAATGCGTGGGGGAGGGCGCTTGACGCCTGTTGTTCGCCTCTGATGCATGTAAGGAAATTCAAAACGGGCGATTTTAATGCCTTGTTCAATAAGTGCCTCCGTCATGCTCTCCATCCAGGGGTGATCCATGGGTGAGCCAGCCCCATGTGCCAGTACGAGTGTTGCAAATGCAGGTTGAGCTGACGGACAAGTTAAAATAGTTTTCTCTTGGGATACTTCAATCATAAAGAGCCATAATCCTGAGCCGCTATAAGCTGTATTTGCTCAGTTGTTTCATCAAAGATAATCAAAACTTCATTTTTCATGAGTTGGGGGCGCAATCGCTCTACTTTTTGCTGGAGTGATAATTCATTCAGGCCGTAATCTGTTCCTTCGCGAGTGATGAACTCTTCTAAAATACTATCTAGCGTATCAATACTGAGTGACGTGGGGGGTATGATCATAAAGCTGATCCGTTTAGATCTGTGTTAATCTTTAACTGATGAATTTATAGCGTTGATTGAGAAAGCCATGTGCAGAGGTAAAAGTGCAGTGTGGTTATTCTCCTTCCGCTCATTCTTTACTCAGTGCATTTTACGGAGCAATTGTGCAAAACCATATTATTTTAAGCGTCCTTAGTCATGACAAGCCTGGTGTAGTGAGTGCCATTGCGAATGTGGTGACAGAGTGCGGCGGCAATTGGCAGGAGTCTCGTCTCAGTCGTTTAGGCGGTAAGTTTGCTGGTGTCATCGCTGTTGTAATTGACGCAGATCATTTGGCGCCTCTTAGGGAGTCATTAATTGGGCTGAGTCAGCAGGGTATTCAGGTTGTGCTGGATGTGAATCAGGCCCCGCCTCAACTGTGCGGCCTTTGCCTGCGTTTTCATGCTGCCGCCCCCGACCGAAAGGGCATCGTGCGGGAAATGTCTAACGCGCTGGCACACCATCATATTAATGTACTGGAATTGACCACAGAGTGTTCAAGTATGCCATACAGTGGAGATCCGCTTTTTTCGGCTTCTGGCCTGATTGCGTTGCCACCTTCACTCTCTATTGATGCAGCAAATGATGTTTTTGATGCTATTTCCGGTGAGTTGGGGATAGATTTTGAACTGCAGCCTGAAGGCTTAGAAGAATAATCTGAGCTCTATGGCCGCAATTACATTGAGATTGAATGTTGGGTGGGTCTCAGAGGCTTATTTTCAAGTTTCAAGGGCTTAATGACCGAGGCTTGGTAAGCGCCAAGCCTCAAAAATCTCATGTACTGTCACGAGTTAAGCTTCTAAAATTAAAAGGCAGCCTTTTTCTTTTTCTCTGTCGCTTTTAGTGCCTGCTCTGTTGCGTGAGCCTCTTCGTCATTAAGACTTCTTTCGACTTTTTTGTTCTCATTTGACGGTGTGATGTCGCCTTCATGACGGACATATTTATCCTCTTCAAAATGCAGCGTTAACTGCCTTTTACGCGTATTCCCTTTGCCATCTCTGCGGCTGTAGTAGTAAGTCCAGCGGTCTTGATTGAATGTGTCAATTAGCATGGGTGAGCCCATAACATACTGCACTTGGCGCTTAGTCATACCGAATTCAAGCTGATCAATATCTTCCTTATCAAGGATATTGCCTTGTTGAACATTGATCCGATATACCCAAGGGAACTTGATTGAGGAGCAGCCACTAAACATGAGCGAACATATACAAACAATAACTAAGCGGCGGATGTTGTTGTGGGCTTTTGGCATGTAATTACTCTATTCTAAATGGAATCTAAAAGGCATTCGTCTGGGTTGTACGCCTTTAGCAGTTCAGTGATGCGGTTGAGCAAAGATAATTCAGTTGGCTGTTGGCCAAGTGCGGCGTGGATCATACCTGATATTGGTCGTGCATCAAAAGTGTTAGTTCCGTCATTGCTCACTTTTCTTCTATCATAGGGGTAGAGAGTTTTTAGCACTAACGTTAGAATCTCCGCCCTATATTAAGTCTTTATTGTTAGTTGAGCATGATTTAGTCAGCTTGTTGCTGGTGTAAACTGTTTAGTTAACTTTTCTTCAGTCAAATTTTCTATTGTCTAGCCATTCGCAGTGTTTGAATGTGCTTTGCTCAAGCTAAGGAACCACCATGACCACCGAAAATCAAGAATTGCGCAAAGTAGGCCTAAAAGTGACTCTGCCGCGAGTTAAAATCTTGCAACTTCTCGATTCTTCGCCTGAGCGCCATATGAGTGCAGAGGATGTGTACAAAGCATTGCTTGAGGCAGGAGAAGAAGTAGGGCTGGCGACGGTTTATCGCGTACTGACCCAGTTCGAGCAGGCTGGGCTGGTAGAAAGGCACAACTTCGACGGTGGCCACTCGGTTTTTGAGTTGGACAGCGGCGAGCATCACGATCATATGGTTTGTACCAAAACCGGTAAAGTGGTTGAGTTTCACAATCAAGAAATCGAAAACCTACAGAAAAAAGTGGCCGAAGAGCTTGGCTATGAGCTCACGGGCCATAGTTTGGTTTTGTACGGCAAGCCTAAATAGCTAACTCTTTTTATTTTGCCTGTTCTGGTTTTATTTTGCTTGTTGCTGGGTGGCGGTTTAGCCACTCTGCGATTTAGTCAGCGAGTAGCATTTCTTTTGCGTGCTCAATAGACGTATTAGTCCCTTCTGGCCCGCCCAGCATTCTTGCAACCTCTTCTACGATTGCTTGACCCTTGAGTGAGTCTATGGTCGAGCGTATGGATCGCTTACTGGTGGTTTTACTCACTTTAAGGTGGTTATGGGCTTTGCTGGCCACTTGAGCAAGGTGTGTCACACATAACACCTGCGTACCGCTTCCTAGTTCTCTCAAGAGCTTGCCCACAATATTACCTGTTGAGCCGCCAATACCGGCATCCACCTCATCGAATACTAGCGAGGGCACCGTCTGGCTGCTCGCAGCTTCTACCTGAATGGCCAAGCTAATACGAGACAGCTCACCCCCAGACGCAATTTTGCTGATAAGCCCCGGCTCTTTCCCTGGGATGGTGCTGATTAAAAACTGAATGGACTCATTGCCGTATTGATTGGGCTCAGTTTTCTCTGATAGTGCAATTTCAAAGTTGGCGTTAGCCATGCTTAATGCGTGCAGCTGTTTATTAATGGCTTTGCTTAGCTTGTTAGCTGCGTGTCTTCGCACTTTGCTGAGTGCCTTAGCATGAGTGTGATAAGTTAATTCAATCTCGGCGAGCTTAGCTTCTAGTGCGCTCAGTGACTCATCGCTGGGTGTGAGCTTTTCTAGTGCTGTTATGAGTGCCTGGTGATGGGTGTGCAGCTCATTGGGGGAGACTTTGTGTTTGCGCGCGATGGTGTAAATCTCTGATAGTCGTGCTTCAATGGCTTCAAGATTTAATTCTTCACCTGTCCCGGATTCGAGCCAGCTTTCGAGTGTGCGTGTGGCTTCTTCTGTATTAATGAGGGCTGTTTTGAGTAGTTCGGTGGCTTCTTCTATTGGCCCTGAATGAATACCCGTTTTATTTAAAGCATCGAGCGTCCTGAAGAGAAGCCCTTGTATGTTTTCGTCGCTTTCTTGTGTGCAATGAATCGCTTGTAAGCAAAAGTCTTTAGACGCTTGAGCTTGGCTCACTTCTTTTTGTTGCTTTTCGAGTGTTTTGACTTCATCTGATCCAAGGGCTAACTGATTGAGCTCTTCTACCTGATAGCTCAACAACTCATATTGCGCTGTTAGTGCATCACTTTGTTTTTTCAGTGTTTCAATTGCATTGACTGTATTGCGCCATTCTTTGTAGCTCGCTGAAACATGTTCAAGCGGGTAGGCTGATTGGGTGCTTTTATTCTGTTTTGTATGCAGATTAGCACTGTAATAATCCAGTAGGTTGCGCTGTGTTTTATTACTTAGCAGTGCTTGATGCTCATGCTGGCCATAAATACTGACTAGCATGTGCCCCAGAGACTGAAGCTGGCTTAGCGTTACGGTGCGCCCGTTAATAAAACACCGAGATCGGCCGCTAGGTGTGATTATGCGCTTGAGTAGGCATTCATCATCTGTATTGTCGATGCTTTGAGTACTTAGCCACTGCTGGGCCGATGCATTGGCGCTAATATCAAATGTTGCGCAGACCTCAGCATTATTTTCTGGGTCCAAAATAGCATCACCACGAGACCGGTTGCCAATGGCTAGCCCAATGGCGTCCAGCAATAACGATTTTCCCGCACCGGTTTCACCTGTCAGGGTTGTGAGCCCTTGGTGAAGCTCAAGGTTAAGAGTGTCAACCAGTGTGTAATTGTGCACATCAAGATGAGTTAGCATAAGCAAGCCTCCGTAGTGGTTATTTATACAGTACTTTTTTGAATAATGCCAATGCCCCTTGAAGGATTCTTTTTTGGCCCCATTTAGCCAGCCATAGCGTCACTTTAATTTTCATTATCTTTAGGCGTCATCAGCCAGCTCCTGTTGAATGCATGAAAATAACGAAGAGTAAGTGATATACCAAAAGAGGCTGCCTAGGAGATGCCAACGTGAGCCAAGACCCTTCTCAGACAGAAAAAACTTCTGATGATGAACTTCAAGATGATA
>CALIUX010000267.1 GCA_938048505.1 uncultured Pseudomonadales bacterium | reverse complement strand
ATCCAAAGAAAGCCTTTGCTGTCTTCGAGTAAAGACCATACATGATTATTACTGAGAGCTGGACTACTTGGCGTTGCATTATTGATGTTTTCATTTATGGGGAAATGATGCACTTCTTGGGTTTGAAGTGTTAGCCGGTTTAATCCACCCGTTTCAGTACCGATCCATAAAAACTTTTCTTGTTTATCAATTAATAGGCGCCAGATGTAGTCGCTATTGATACTTTTTTTGCCGGCATCTTGATTATTAATAAATGATTTGTTGGGCTCTACTGTATTGGAAGCTATTTTATTAGACGTTGTTTGATTAGACGTTGTTTGATTAGATACTGTTTGGCTTGAAATCGCTTGGTTTGATAGTTTTTGACTTGAGAAGTGTTCAAATTGTTGTGTTTGGTAATCTAGCTTATGTAGCCCACCTGACCATGTTCCAACCCACAGATCGCCATTACTTTGCTCTTGCAAACTCAGCACGGCATTGAACTGCAGCGCGCCTTTTTTACCTGGGTTTGCGAGATATCGTTTGCTGGTCTTAGTGTATGGATCAAACGCACTGAGGCCGCCTTCAGTGCCTATCCAGAGATGACCATGCTGACTTTTTTCTATCGCTAAGATGCTGGAGTGGCTTAAACTGGTGGGGTCACCGGGAATATGGACATGATTTTCAAAGACTAAACTTGAGCGGTCAAAAAAATTCGTGCCCATAGGGTAAGTTCCAACCCAAAGGTCACCGTGACGGTCTTCAAAAATATCGCGAACATTATTGGAACTTAAGCTATTTGCGTTGTATGCGTTATGGGTTAGATGGCTGAAGTCATCTGTTTTGCGATTATAGCGTGCCATACCGCCATGATCTGTTGCAATCCATAGGTTTTGAAAGCTATCTTCAAATAATTTCCAAACCGTGTTTGAGCCTAAGCTGTTGGGTTTTTCTGGGTTGTGTTGGTAATGCGTGAACTTTTTTTCACTCTTATGCATGCGGCTAATACCGCCGCCAAATGTGCTGACCCACAGGGCACCTTGATGATCACGAATAATATCTGTAATCCCGTTGTGTGCGATGCTGTGCGGGTTTTGTGGGTTGTGCGTGAAAACATCCAGTTTAAAGGGCGAGAGTTGTAGCTTAATCAAACCAGAGCCAGTAGTGCCCAACCAAATAATATTATTTGAGTCGGTATGAACGGTGCGAATGCGTTGATCAGGTAGGCGATAGGGGTCGTCTACTTGACTGGTGTAATGCTGAAAGTTTTGACGGCTGGCATCTAAAATATTAAAGCCATTATCTGTGCCTATAAGTAGGTTGTTATCTTCATCCACTGCTAGTGCGCGAACAGAATCACCGGTTAATGCATTGGTTTTGTACCCACCTGAATGATAGCTAGTGAATGTGTCACTTTCTGAATGGTAACGGCCGAGCCCCGAATCGGTTGCGATCCACATCACTCCGTCGTGATCAAATACAATGTCCCATATTGTATTACTGGTTAAGGAGGCGCCATTGTTGGGATCATGCTGATAGATTTTGATATTATGGCCATCGTAACGAGCTAGCCCATGTTCGCCCCCAAACCACATAAAACCCTGCGGATCTTGCTTTGCAACCTGAATAGCATTAATTACTTCATCGGTGTCAATATTTCCATGTAAAAGCCGTGTGAAACGCATGGTTTCGGTGATGTCTTGGCTATGCGGCGTGGAAAGTACACCCGTTTCATGCTTTGCTGGCGTTGATTGGTTGTTATAGAGACTATTGCTCTTTAATCCATAGCAGTTGGTGGCACTGAGTAGGATGGCTGATAGAGTAATCAGCGTTACCATGATCCGATAAAATAACCATGCCTTAGCAGTAGCATGCAGTGAACACATAGATGATGATCCTTGGGCTATCGGCTGTTGCTAATAGATTACAATTAGCAATGAAAGCGATGTTATAGCGTGGGCGGTATCGTCTACTGAGTATAGTCAGCGGGTTGTTTATTCGACCCAAATCCACGATAAGTGGTGCGCCTGTATGTCCCACCATAAGTTAACTGTCACTATAAGGCTGCATGCGGGGTTAAAACCTAGCTGAAGCAGGCGATATAAGTAGGTGGGATAAATGGGTGATATTGAGTCAGCAAGAGTCTCTAGCATCAATAAGCGGTACATAAATAACGTACATAAATAAAAAGTGCCAAGCATAACGAGTTTCAAGAATAATGAGCATCGAGTATCAAAAAGTAGGTAATATGATTAAGCGACTAAAAATGAGTACAAAAATATGAGTTGGATTATTCGCATTGTCTTTGCGTATGTTGGTTTAAAGCTATTAGGCATCATTGGATTAATTGGTGGCCTTGTTGCCGCTCATTTTTTAGTTAAAGGCGTGATAACCCAAAAGCAGCGCTTAGATCCAGAGTTGCGACAACAGATTGAAGCCGCTTTGTTTAATGCGGCCTTTCCGTTGATGGGATACTTGGCGAAAGCGGATGGTCGTGTGAGCGAAGAAGAGATTCAGGCCGCAGAAGCGCTGATGGCAAGAATGCAGCTTTCTGCTCAGCAGCGTAAAGAGGCGATTGCTTTGTTTAAGGGTGGATCCAAACCCGAATTTACACCAGAGCCACTGATTGGCCACTTCATGCAAGTGTGCGGTCAGTATTCGGATGTTAAGCAAATCCTTTTAAGTTATCTCATTGCCATTGCGCTTGCTGATGGTGAGGTGGATAGCCGTGAGCAACAATCACTACAGGATATTGCCAAGCAATTAGGCTTTAGTCGATTCATGTTTGAGCAGCTTATGAAAATGGCTCAGGCGCAGAGTCAATTTCGAGGCGGTCAGTATCATCAGCAAGGTGGTGGAGATGCTCAATCACCACAAGCTGTTTTAGATCAAGCCTATGAAGCGTTAGGCGCTGCACCCAGCTATACCGATGCGCAATTGAAAAAAGCCTACCGTAAATTAATGAGTCAATATCACCCCGATAAACTTGCCGGACAGGGCGTGCCAGATGAAATGCTAAAAGTCGCTACGGAGCGATCACAAGAGATTCAAACAGCTTATGAGATTGTTAAGCAGTCTCGAAAGTATCAGTAATCTTTTCATGCATCACGCGTAACTGCAGAATAGGACAAGACTTGTCATGACATCAGAGCCCAATGCTATACCTAAAAAATGGATCGTTATTACGGGTTGCTCTTCAGGAATAGGGCGCCATGTTGCCGAGCAGCTGCAAAAACGAGGTTACTGGGTGGTGGTTTGTTGTCGCAGTGCTGAGCAGAAACAGCGTTTACAAAAAACCTTCAAGCATATTGTCTGCTTTGACCTTCGTTATGAAGCAGAGGTTGTGGCGGGCGTGAGGGAAATACTGTCTTTAACTCAGGGTCATATTTATGCGTTGTTTAATAATGCAGCTTATGGTCAGCCTGGTGCTGTGGAGGATTTGACGCGCTCGGTTTTAGAAGAACAATTTGCAGCCAATTTTTTTGGTACGCATCAATTGACACAAGCTTTGATTCCGACATTACTTATGCAGCCTCGTGCCCATATTATTCAACACAGCTCGGTTCTGGGTTTTGTGGGAATGGGGTATAGGGGTGCTTACAATGCAAGTAAATATGCACTAGAAGGACTGACTGATACACTGCGGCAGGAGCTGATGGACACCTCTATTCAAGTGAGCTTGATTCAACCTGGCCCAGTGTTGAGTGATTTTCGTAAAAATGCCCTTAAAGCATTCTCAGGTAATATTGATATAGACAACAGTCGCCACAGGCAAACCTACCTAGCTACCCTGGAACGGTTAAATGCGGAAGGTGCAGCTGTGCCCTTTACGGTAGGGCCGGAAGCAGTTTTTGAGCGCGTTGTCCATATACTGGAGAGCAAACGCGCTAAGGTGCGATACCCTGTTACTAAGCCAACTTATGTGTTGGGTTTTTTGAAACGTATACTGAGCCATCGCATGTTTGACCGCATTGTGAAAATGGCCGGTAAGGCTTAGTACTCAATAGACAGTCACGCACTAAAAGGCAAAATACTAAAAACCACAATACTAAAAATTACAATTAAGAGCGGCGTTGATGGTAGCCGCAACAGAAAAGAAGAAACAGGGCGAGTAACGTGATAGGCCATGAGCGCCACACCATAAAAGGCGTTGAGCCTTCTACGCGTTGCACTTGGCCAACAATTGTCTCGCGCGTGAAGCGACCCCCGGTTTTTATGACGTCTCCATTGGGCGCAATAAATCCGCTAATGCCGTTGTTTGTGGCCCTAACCGTATAGCGGCCAGTTTCTTTGGCGCGCATACGTGCCATATCAAAGTGTTGTAGCGGCCCATTAGACAGGCCAAACCACGCATCATTACTGATTGTTAAAATAATGTCTTTGTCGTGGGTGATTTTGGCAATCAAATCAGGGTAGGCAATTTCATAGCAAATATTGGCTGCTACTTTGACGCCATTTGCATTGAGCCCCATAGGGTTAAACGGGCCAACGTGAATAATAGAGGTTGGTAGGTTAAAAAACGCAATTAGCCCCCGCAAAAAGCTTTCGAAAGGCACATATTCACCAAAGGGGACGAGCCGCTGTTTAAAGTAATCGCCGTGACCTAACCCTCTTGCAATGACTGCGTTGTAGTATTTTTGTTTGTCGTAATCATCATAAATAATACCCGTGATGAAAACACTGCCTCGCTGGCGGGAAATCTCGTTGATCTGATCGAGCAGTGGTGTCGCTTGATAATAAGGGTAGGGGACCGCAGCTTCTGGCCAAATCACCCAATCTAACCCCCATAACGGCGCGCTCAGTTCACCAAATGTTTCAAGCGTCTGAGAGTAGTATTGAGGGTCCCATTTGTGCTCTTGAGGGATGTTGGGTTGCATAATGCCAATATCCAACGTGCCCGGTTTGACATGGGTCCAGCTCACCTTGGATAGCCCGAAGCCAATACTCCAAATAAGCACTACGCCAAATGCGGCACTCGCCCAGTGTGTGCTGCAATAATGTCTTATGGGGGAGGAATTTCTCGGTCTTGAATCATGTGCTATTAGGCGGTTATTTTTCCAACGCAAATAGACTAGTAGTGCCAAACTGGTACAGCAGGCCGTAACAAAGCTCACGCTAAAAATACCGCCCAACGGCGCATAGCCACCTAATGCAGTATTCAAGTGTGCGTAGCCAATATAGAGCCACGGAAAGCCGGTCAAAAACCAGCTTCTCAGCCACTCACCCAGGACCCATATTGCGGCAAACCCCAATGTTTGCCCGAGTGTCGTACGGCTAATAAAGCGGCCATATAGTGCAAAAGGCAACGAAAAAGCCGCACTCACACCGATAATGAATAACGCCGTTAGCACCCAAGCCAACAACACAGAACTGGCGCCAAATTGCGCAATGGCTACATAGACCCATGAGACACCACTGGTGTACATGGCAAGACCCGCTAAAAAGCTTCTGAATACACTCTGCCAGGCTGATGCATTGCGTAAACTGAGACCGATTAAAAACAAGCCAATCAAGCTGAGGGGCCAAAGGCCATATGGCGCCATCGAAAACGGGATTATGGCTCCCCCTAGGAGGGCTTGCAGCAGTGGTAACAGTCGTGACTTAAAGGATGGTGACTTAAGCAGGGCTTGCTTAAAGTGCGGCTGAGTCATAAGCATGCTTTCGCTTGATAGAGTATTGACGTGTTGAGTGTATGGAAAGTGAGAAAAATATCTGGCAAATCTTTATGCCAGATATTTTTATTAAATACGGCTCAGTCTGACCAAATGGATCTGGCGGCTATCGGCATACAGAATTCTAAAGACAAAGCCTTTGATTTCAATGGTTTCATTACGTGCGGGCATATGGCCAAAGGCCTTCATGAGAATGCCGCCGATGGTGTCTACGTCAGCATCGCTAAAGTTTTCATCAAAGTACTCATTGAAGTCATCGATAGGCGTGAGTGCTTTGACAATGTAATCGTCATCTGAAACCGAACGAATAAAGTCATCATCGTCATCATCGGTCTCATCTTCAATCTCTCCGACGATTTCTTCAAGAATATCTTCAATCGTCACTAATCCCGAGATGCCACCGTATTCGTCGATGATCACCGCCATATGGTAGCGATTTTCACGGAATTCTTTGAGTAAGACATTCAGCCGCTTGCTTTCAGGGATGATGTTAGCCTCACGTAAAATACTTTCTAAATTGAATGCGCTTTCTGTTTCGGCAGGTTTATCTTGATCGAGCACGCGGTTAAGTAGAAGTGGTAGCAAGTCTTTTGCGAGTAAGATACCTTTTATATCATCAATGCTCTCACCGACCACGGGGAACCGTGAATGCTGGGACTCGATGATTTTAGGTAAAAACTCTTCTTGCGTTTCATCTGCCCGAATGTAAACCATTTGCGAGCGCGGAATCATGATCTCTCGTACTTGACGGTTCGATACGCTCAGAGCGCCTTCGATGATCTCAAGTGCTTCATCATCGAGTACTTTGTTGTTAGCGGCATCCTTGATGATGTTGAGTAGCTCTTCACGAGACTGCGGCTCACTGTGGGAAAAGCTTTGTATAAAGCGTTCGATCCATGAGCGCTCTTGTGGGCGCTCTTTTGTATTCGACTGGCTACTCGGGGGTTCTTCAGACATCGTATTCACTTGTTAAGATAAGTATTAATTAGGGAGCAATTTATGGAATGTTATGGGTATTTATTGTCACTGCACTGATTGTAATAGCGCCTATTGTTATTGTATCTATTGTTATTGTGCCTATTGTTAGTGCATCTACTTTTACAGCACCTAGCCGCACTGGGGGTCGCCCATCAAAGCGCTTGCTCAGTGTAAGGGTCTTTATAGCCCAATGCGTTTAAGAGCGTTTTCTCATGTGATTCCATGATTTCAGCGTCAGAGTCATTAATATGGTCATACCCTAACAAATGCAATGTCCCGTGGATGATCATGTGTGCCCAATGGGCTTCATTTTCTTTTTGTTGCTCGCACGCCTCGCGCGCCACAACATCGGCACAAACAACTAAATCGCCCAAGTAGGGCTCTTCAATAAAGTCAGGCAAGTCACTCGGAAAAGATAGCACATTGGTTGGCTTGTCTTTTTGGCGATACGCACTATTGAGTGCTTGGCTTTCTTCTTGTTCAACAATGCGTATTGTGATTTCACTATCTTGTTTGTCTTTGGGCAGTGCTTGACTGACCCAAAGATGCAACTGCTCTGCATTCGGCACAAAGGCATCACCGGTATAGACCCGCTGAAAGTCGATAATGGGTTGTGTTGCTTCCATTAATCTGAATTGCCTTGAGGGGTTAACCCTGCTGCTTTGAGTTCAGCGGCTCGGCGCTTTTTCTCGATTGCCTGACGAACCGCATCAGCCGCATCGTAGGCTTCAACAATGCGCTGAACAAGTGGGTGCCTAACGACATCCTTAGATGTGAAGCGCGTAAAGCTAATTCCTTTGACGTTTTCGAGTACACCAACAGCGTGCTGTAATCCCGATGCAGTACCGCGCGGTAAATCGACTTGGCTTGGGTCACCCGTGATCACAGCCGTTGAACCAAAACCAATTCGCGTTAGAAACATTTTCATTTGCTCACGGGTGGTATTTTGGCTTTCATCTAAAATCACAAATGAGTTATTTAGTGTTCGCCCTCTCATGTAAGCAAGGGGTGCTATTTCAATCACTTGTTTTTCAATCAACTTACCAACTGCCTCAAAGCCCAGCATCTCATAGAGTGCATCGTATAAGGGTCTTAGGTACGGATCGACTTTCTGGCTTAAGTCACCAGGTAAAAAACCGAGCTTTTCGCCGGCTTCCACAGCAGGGCGAACCAGTAAAATACGCTCACATTCGTCTCTCAGTAGGGCTTCTACGGCACAAGCGACTGCGAGGTATGTTTTACCCGTACCCGCAGGGCCAATACCAAAGTTAATGTCATTGCAGCGTACAGCGGTTACATAGCCCTGCTGGTTGAGCCCGCGAGGCTTGATAGAGCATTTTTGCGTGCGAATGATAGGCGGTTCGTACGACACTTTAACTTCTTTGGCATCATTAAAGGCCTCTGCACCGGCTTCTTGTAACGCCAAATGCACTTCTTCGGGGCGAATATCATCGCTTGCTTCAGTCAATGCAAATAAATCTTCTATGACCTGCTTGGCAAGTGTGATGCGAGCAGTCTCACCATGTAAGACCAATGTGCCGCTACGGTGATGCACATCAATATTGAGTCGTTGCTCGATCTGTTTGAGATTGCCATCAAGATTGCCGCATAAGCTTGCGAGTCGACGTGAATCGGCAGGCTCAAGAATAACTTCGAGTGTGGCTTTGGCTTGAGTAGAGGTTTCAACCGCCGTTTCAGCTGTTGTATCAGAAGGGGTTTCAGAGTGGGGTGTGTCGTTTGACAAAAGTAAGTTATCTCCTGTTTTGCCTAGCTTGCTTGCAAGTTTCCCTCAAATGTCTCTTTTCATCTTATTGGATGTTATGAATATTTCGATATACAGAGGCTTTGAATAAGATCCTATCAATTAAATGCTTCTATTGAGCTTTTGATACAAGATTTTATACGTGAGGATCATTCAGTATAGGTTACCCCATTTTAAACCCATGAGAAATCATTTGCTCAATTATCCGGTTCTGCTCGGAATATTTTTTTGATTGAGTCTTGACATTGGTATGGCGATAAATAAAAAAGTGATTGATCATTTTTTGATCAATCCCCTCTTGCGCTGCTTAGCAGGAGCCTTTGGGCAACTTGTCTCGGCCTTTACACACAGTTATCAACAGATTCTGTGGGTAACTTTTATTTCACCTGATTCAGCGTCTATACTGTGTGGCTTTTTGATTTATATGACTGTTTCATGTCATTGGTAATGAGGTAATCATGACACCAGAGCGTTACGCCAAAATAACAGCAGTATTGAATCGTCGTCAGCCGGATCTGACGCTGATTGCCGATGGCGTACACAAAGGCCGCAATATGGCTGCAATGATGCGGACCTGCGATGCGGTAGGCATCCCTAAAATGTATGGTGTTCTAGCACGAGCAGGTTACAACCCATACCGTGGCACAGCGCTGGGAACAGACAAATGGGTTGAGGCTGAGCTACATGACGATTTGCCGACCCCTGTTAATGCGCTCCGGTCAAAGGGTTTTCAGGTGGTGAGTACTGCGTTGACACCTGATGCGCGTGATTACCGTGAGATAGACTATACGCAACCCACTGCAGTGATCATGGGTAATGAAAAGCTGGGTATCAGTAATGAGGCCCGTCAACTGACAGATCACTTTGTCACGATTCCGATGGTGGGAATGGTAGAGTCCTTAAACGTATCGGTTGCCGCGGCTATTATCCTCAATGAAGCACAGCATCAGCGTACCCAAGCGGGTTTTTATGATAAGAGGCGCCTTACGTCAGAGGAATATGAGCGACTATTCTTTCGTTGGGGGCATCCACAAGTGACGCAGTTTTGCGATCGACAACATCTTGCTTACCCGCCCTTAAGGGATGATGGTGAAATAGATGATGCATCTGCTTGGTATGCCGCCGTTAAAGTGGGTACGGCACCCCGAATGGCGGCAGACCGTATTGCGATGCTTGATCGTGTGCAATCACGGCTGACCATCAATGAATGAGTGTATTGGATGAGCGCCGTTGAATGTATTTTTGACCACAAAAGCTTTTGTATTGTTTATAAGCCCGAAGGCGTGGCAGTACATGCGCACGAGAGTGAGACATTGCTTGACCGTGTGAGAACGCATTTTAATAGCCTCGAAATACACCCTTGCCATCGCCTCGATTTAGCCACCTCAGGCTTAATGATTTTTGCCAAAACAGCTGAGGCGAATCAGTACTTCTCTAACGCTTTTGCCAACCAGACTATACAAAAAATCTACTTGGCATTAACGACTGATAAGCCTCAAAAGAAACAGGGCTGGGTAATTGGTGATATGGCAAAGTCGCGCGGGGGGAGTTATAAATTACTACGCACTAAGCGCAACCCTGCTAAGACCTATGGTTTGAGTTTTGGGTGCCCGCAACGGCCTCGGTTATGGTTATTGAGGCCTACGACGGGTAAAACCCACCAGTTACGGGTTGCCTTAAAATCCCTCTCTGCCTCTATATTGGGTGATGAGCGTTATGGTGGTGATAAAGCTGATCGTATGTATCTACATGCTTATGCGCTACGTTTTTCTTTTCAGGGTGAGCATTTTCAATTTTGCCAAGCGCCATCATCTGGCCATTTTTTTCATGAAGCGTCCTTAGAACTTGAGCAGCTGGGTGATCCTTGGGAGCAAGCATGGCCAGCCTCTTCTTTTTTGTCGAATCCATCAGAGGCAATTTCATCTGCTGTTAACTCGATTACCGGCGCAGTATGAGCCGAGCTTTTCAAAAGGTTTTACTCCTAGCCACAACCCTATTTGTTTGTATTGGGGCGTTAATAGGTGTTGTCTGGATAACAAAGCCGTCAGGCTTAAATGCTTTCATCTTCAAACAGGATCTCTTTCAGAATAAACCTGTCAAGAGTAAGTCTTTTAAAGCGCCTGAAGTGATTGTCTTTACGATGTGTGAGGGTGTAGAGGTCTCGGGTATACAGTCGCAGTGTGGTCGATTTTATCCTGATCCCAATAATGCCTTTATCTACATCGCTTTTGCCAAGCTAACGCCCATCTCAGCGGCAAAAGAAGCTGCGCCAGTGGTTTATTTTAGTGGTGGGCCGGGTGAGGGCGGCAACACCTCTGGTGCTAAATTAGAGGCATGGCGTTACCGAATGCTAGATTGGAATATGCAGCGTCCGCTCATCGTGTGGGATAGTCGAGGCAATATTGGCGCATGGGGTGAATTTCACTGCGCAGCCTATCAAGAGTTGATGCTTGCTCAATTGCGACTGTCGCAACTTAGGCAGTCAGAACCGGTTGCTACGTCAGATACTGCTTCGGCTAATGACTGGGGCTTAAAGGATGAAGGGGAAGTTGTTCAAAGCTGTTTACAGCAATGGCACACGGCATTAAAACGTACGGGTTTTAGCCAGTTTTCATCTAGGCAAAGTGCATCTGATATTTTGGGGTTACTCGATGCCTTACAAATTCAACAATGGCACGCTTTAAGTGTGTCATACGGGAGTCGAGTGGCTCAATGGTTGGCTCACCTACGGCCAGAGGGCATGCTCAGCGCATTGTTTGATTCGCCTTATGGTTGGCATGTTCAGACGCGAGAGGCTCGAATGGATCGTTGGGAGCATGCCTTTGAGCGTTTTTATCAGGCGTGCCAACAAAAACCAGACTGCCACCAGCAACATGATGTGAAAGCGTTGGTAGAATCATCGCTAGCAAAACGCCGTCAGCAGCCTTTGAGTGTGCGTTATACGCTTGAAGGGCGGGTTTATCGAGCGGCTATTGATGATATTCAGCTACGTCATATCGTTTTTTCTGATCTCTATTGGCCAGATCAATATGCTCCTTGGGTTCGCGCTTTTGCCCATCTTGAAAAAGGGGATGCGGGTCCGGTCGAAGCATTGATTCGCCCTGTTTTAGAAACAAAGTTATCCCATCAGACAGCGCCCTGGCTCTACTGGGTGACCGAATGCAATGACAATCGTCAGCGACTCGATGGTGAGCACGAAACGCTTTCAGCACCGCTCGCACCACCACATAGTGCAGATCGCTATTGGCAGCCTGATACGCAATCATATATTTGCCAGCTATTATCCGCTGATCGCTTTTTGCCCGTACAACCTGCTCTGGATGAATATCTCACAGGTCATGCGCTTATTGCGGCGGCGTTTCCACCGCCTTCTAACCCTGAATACCCTCGCATTGTCTTAGCCGGTGAATATGATCCGGTTGTCACTTTGAATGATGCAAGACAGGTCTCGGGCACAGAGGGCATCGTTTTTGTTGGCCATGAGGCGGGCCATGGTTTATTTTATGGTGAAGTCTGTGGCACAGATTGGCTTGCCCATTACTGGAGTGCGCCACAAGGGTTTATTAACACACTCACCAGCGATGCTTCTATGCTAACTGTTAATACACTTAAAAATACACTTAAAAATGCACCTAATAATGAAAGTGGGCGGCTTGCCTCTGAATTTGGTCAGTGTCACGTCCAGTTTTGATGAGTGTGACAGCGCAAGTTAAGGTGAAGTTAAAGCTATGAAGTTAACACTATGAAGTTCAAGCTATATCGGTAACAATCTCTTTTTAAAAGATAATGTAGCTTTTAAAAAGCCGACAAGTCAGAGGTTTTGTATGATTAAAAAATACTGGCATTTCATTTTAATCTGTTTGATTTTTGTAACCCCTAAAATGCTTTATGCAGGAGAAAATATGACTTACTGGATTGATACTCGTACACAAGAAGAATTTGATGCGGGCAATATTGAAGGTTCTATACTGATTCCCTTTGAAGTGATTGCTGAGCATATTGCTGATGTAACAACGGATAAAACTGCTGATATCCGTGTCTATTGCCGCTCTGGCCGTCGCTCAGGCGTGGCAAGAGACACGCTTAGTGCAATGGGTTATACCAATGTCATTAATGAAGGTGGCTATGAAGAAATTATTAAGCGTTAATGGCTTGATGATGTGTTGAAAAGAAAATGCTTGTGAGCAAAAAGCGTATCCAAGAAAGAGTGAGCTGAATGGAAAAAAATGCGTTAATTCTTTCTGGCGGTGGTGCCCGTGCAGCTTATCAGGCAGGGGTTTTGCTGGCTATTTCAGAGATTGTGCCATGCTCGGCTAACCCGTTTCCTATTATTTGTGGTACCTCAGCGGGTGCAATCAATGCACTGGCCCTTGCTGCGCATGATGGGACATTTGGTGAAGCTGCTCAGGATCTCTCGGATACGTGGCGTCAGTTAGAAGTTGAATCGGTTTATAAAACAGGTTGGAGTGACTTAACAGGAAGTTTGTTGCGTGTCTTAGGCTCTTTTTTTCGCCAAGGTTCTACCCAGCGGCGGGCACTTGGGCTGCTTGATAATAGCCCTTTACGTGAACTGCTCACAGGCGTGATTCAATTTGACAATGTCGCTCGCCGCATTGAAAAGGGCGCTCTGGATGCTGTTTGTGTTACAGCACTGGGTTATGCCTCAGGTGAATCGGTGAGTTTTTTTCAAGGAAAAGAATCCTTGTCTGGCTGGCGTCGAGCTCGTCGAGTGGGTGCGCCCAGCACATTAACCGTTGACCATTTGCTGGCATCTTCTGCTATCCCTGCTGTGTTTCCTGCAGTACCACTAAATAAAGAATACTTTGGCGATGGCGCGATGCGTCAATTGGCGCCGATCAGCCCCGCATTGCATTTAGGGGCGAACCGTATCTTTGTGATTGGTGTCAGTCATAATCGAACCAAAACACGCTGGTACCGCCCTAAACGCGCGCTGCAAAAGCCTCCTTCTATTGCTCAGATTTTAGGGCAAATGTTTAATAGTGCTTTTATCGATACCCTTGAAGGAGATCTTGAGCACTTGGAGCGTACCAACGCCTTGTTATCTTTGGGTAACCCTTCTGATTTTGAGCACAGCGAATACCGCCCGGTTGAAACACTGGTTATTTCGCCGTCAAAACCACTCGATAAAATAGCCGGTCGCCGTGTGCGTGATTTACCTAAAAGCCTGCGCTTTTTTCTGAGGGCGGTTGGCGCAACCGCGAGTGGGGGTGGGGCGTCTGTCGCCAGCTATTTATTATTTTCTCATCAGTACTGTAATGAGTTGATGGAATTGGGCTATCAGGATGCCAACTGGGAAAAGTCTAAAATTGAAGACTTTTTGGGCAACCCTTGCCAGTGATCATCTTTCAGTTATAGGTTATAAGTAAAATAATAGGTTGTAAGTAAAATAATCGGTTGTAAGTAAAACCACAAGCTGTCAGTAAAAACGGTATAGCGGTAAATTCTGCGAGACGAATTGCGCACTTTTTGGCGCAATAGATTTTTATTTGTCGTGATAATTTTTTTCGTCATTTATTTGACACTGCTGCATCCTTTGGCTATTACTCATTGACACAACATATTATTGTGACGATCCCCCTCTCAGCGCTGTATTGGAGTCGATGTTGATATGCTAGGCGAGAAGCAAGTTTTATTGGTCGAAGATGATGCCGATGTTGCAAAGTCGGTTGAACAGATTTTTCAGTTTATGGGTGAACAGCTCACTGTGGTGAGTTACGCCGAATGGCAAGAAAACCTCAATGATTTAGCTTCCCATGAAAGCTGGTCAATGGTTATGCTCGGGAGTGTCCTTGAGGGCAGTCTAGATTTACATAAACAAGTTCAAACCGTAAAAGCACTCTTTGGTTCAGCTGCTGTGGTCACGCTGGGCGGTGACCATTATGAAGACGTTTTAGGGTTGGATGATGTATCGCGTCGTCGCTTGTTAAGCCAGTTGCCGTATCCTTTTTCTTATACTGACTTCGTTGACACCTTGCACCGTGCCCAGCGTTTTAATCAAGCTTATCTGAATGCTAAAGCGCAGCCTAATCAGCGGCCGGTGCACTTATTTCGTAGCTTGGTCGGAACTAGCCAAACAATTCAATCTGTTCGACAAGTTATGGGGCAAGTTGCCGATACCGATGTCACGGTGCTGATTGAAGGGCAATCGGGTACGGGCAAAGAAGTCGTAGCGCGAAACCTTCACTACCATTCGCCCCGCAGAGAGGGCCCTTTTGTGCCCGTTAATTGCGGTGCAATCCCTGCAGAGCTACTTGAGAGCGAGTTATTTGGCCATGAAAAAGGGGCTTTTAGTGGTGCGATTAGTGCGCGGGCTGGGCGTTTTGAAATGGCAGAAGGCGGAACACTTTTTTTAGATGAAATTGGTGATATGCCGTTGCATATGCAAGTCAAAATACTGCGTGTATTGCAAGAAAAAACGTTTGAGCGTATTGGTGGCAATCAAACCTTTGAAACCAATGTGCGTATTATTGCGGCAACCCATCGCAATCTAGAAAGTATGATTGCAGAAGGGGAGTTCAGAGAAGATTTATACTACCGGCTAAACGTTTTTCCTATTCAAATGCCTTCTCTAAAGGAGCGCGCAGAGGATATTCCGCTACTGATCAATGAGTTGGTTAAGCGCTTAGAAAGTGAGCAAAGAGGCTCCGTTCGTTTTAATTCTGCTGCGATTTTAAGTCTGTGCCAGCATGCTTGGCCGGGCAATGTCAGAGAGCTTGCAAACTTGGTCGAGCGTATGGCCATTATGAACCCTTTCGGGGTGGTGGGTGTACAGGATCTACCAGAGAAATACCGACACAATACGGAAGAAGAGGCCGATGAACTCTTAGCCTTTGATACGCAAAATTTAGCCGCTACACCCTCACTCGTCAGTATGAATGACCGAGCCCTTTTGCCTGAAAGAGGCATTAACCTCAAAGAATATATTACGGGGCTTGAGCAGAATCTTATTCAGCAAGCGCTAGATGACTCCGGCGGTGTTGTGGCGCGAGCCGCGGAGCGCTTGACGATTCGTCGTACGACATTGGTTGAAAAGATGCGCAAGTACGGCCTTAGGCGCTAATGGATGACAGTTGTGAAGATTCAGTAAGGAGCGCTGTGCAAGCTTGAAGCCCGTCATATCCAAAATCAGTAAGCCAATGTATGATGTCAGCTATTCGATATTTTACGGCTGTACGGCGTGATTTGCTGCTCAGGAGCACCAAGCGGTTTAAGGACTGGCTTGCCCTGAGGCTCACCTAAAGTTGTGTGCAGCCAATATGAGGTCTTTTATGAAAATCCCAACATTGAATGATGTCATTGCCGATGCAATGAAAAAAGGTATGCGCCAATGGGCAAGCGGTGTATCGGTTATTTCGACCCGTGATGATCAAGGGCAGCCACAGGCCATGACGGTTTCATCTTTAACTTCTGTTTCGGATAACCCTGCATCGTTATTGGTCTGCATCAATGAAACAACGCGTATGGCCTCTATTCTCAAAAAAGGTCAAATCTTTTGCGCTAATTTGCTCACGCAAGAGCATGAGACGCTCTCTAATTTGTGTGCTTCACCCGGCAAGCAGGATGAGCGCTTTGAAGAAGGTCGCTGGCATTTAGCCGCTACGCCACGTTTAGCGGATGCATCTGCCGTTTTTGAATGCGAAGTGGATAGCGTTGTACCGTATGGAACGCACTTTGTTGTGATTGGCAAGATTAACCAAGTGTATCTGAACGATGTTGACGCATCACCACTGTGCTACTGGAATGGTGGTTACCAATCATTGAATCTATCGAAATAGCGCTTTATTGATTTAGCTCATCGCTTCATCGATTTTGTGTATTAACCGTTCAAGCGTTTTGGCGCTGAGTGAGTTCCTCTCATGTTGTGCATTTGCTGAGTGTGCTGTTGCGCCATTTGTTTCGCTCATTGACGTCGGCGGGCGTTGAGCTTGGTGATATAAATTCAAAGCAACGACCACCAGTAGTTGATCAAAGCTTCTAACAGAGGCGCCTTGATCCCGTAGGCTTCGCATTTCTTGATCGAGAAAGTCTGCAGCACGCCGTAATGCGGGCTTTTCATCTCGGTGGCAGGCAATGTCAAATTCACGGTTTAGTATCGTGATGCGTTCCGATTCATTTATCATGCTTGGCTTGCCTCTATGTGTTGCAAGTAACTGATCGTAGAGGCAATTTTTTCTGCGGTTTGCTGTTGCTGGCTTTCGAGTGCCGCAACAGTTTCTTGCGCCATGCTATAGGCTTTCTGCGTTTTGTGGAGTTCTGCTTCTAAGCGTGAAGTATAAGCCAGCAGCGCATCCAGCTTTTGCTCTAACTGCTCCAAGTGTGCCTGCTCATTAGGTGTACTCACAGAGCTACCTGAGGTCATCCCTCTGCTTGTTCTATCCTTTCTAGACATGTTTTTTTAGCTCGTTATTGCATGCTGAGTCAGTGCAAATTTCAAAGCATGGCGTGTTTCGATACAGCATGGTAAAGGCTACCTCGACAACAGTTTACATTTATACAAGGTGATTTTATACGGGATGGCTCGTCGTCTCATGTTAGCATGCAACGATGAATGCTATGAGACAGCTTTTCACGTATTGACCATCTTTTTATCCTATCAATCAGAGTATTTTATGACAGATTTAGACGCTCTTTATTCTTGGGAGCATTGGAGTGATTTTTTATATCGCTTAGGTGCAATAAGCACACCAGCTGACCTGCAAGGCTTTATATCGGGCATACTTGCAGGGGGGGAGCAGCTTGACACTGAGCAGTGGCGAGTAATGGCCGAAGAGTTTATGGATTTACCTGAGCCATTAAAGGAAATAGAAAGTCAGGCCGCAATGGATGCTTATGCAGTATTTTCGCAGCGCGCTTTAGCGGATCAAGAATATGGTTTTAGGCTACTACTACCCGATGATGCAGTACCCCTTTCCCAGCGCGTTGAGGCTTTAGGGCAGTGGAGTCAGAGCTTTTTGACTGGGCTAGGCATGTCTCGTTGCGATACTATGGCATTAGATGAAGATGGTAAGGATATGCTGTCAACACTGGCCGAAATCGCTCAAATTGATACGGATTTAGAAGACAACGACGAAAATGAACGCCTCTACATGGAGCTGGGGGAGTTTATAAGAGTTGGTGCCTTGTATCTTTACCAATTTCATCAACAGCAAACGGAGTCTGATGCAGGCTCCATACATTGATCACTGCTGTGTAATGTTTTTGTATCTTATTGAATACTGAGAGCCGATTCCATGCCTTTGTCCCAAAATGATTTCCGTGTACACCGCCAGAATGTAATGGCACGTATGGCGCCCAATAGTATTGCGGTGATTGCAGCCGCGCCTACTGCGGTGCGTAGTCGCGATACGGATTATCCTTATCGTCAAAATAGTGATTTTTATTACCTCTCGGGCTTTAACGAGCCTGATGCCTTGTTAGTGCTTGCGCCTGGGCGTCCTGAAGGTGAATTTTTGATGTTATGCCGCCCCAAAAACAAGCAGATGGAAATTTGGGAAGGCCGCATGGCGGGCTTAGAAGGTGCATGTGATACCTATGGTGCAGATGAAGCCTTTGCAATTGATGAGGCAGGTGACGTCTTACCAAAATTGCTAGATGGTTGCTCTCAAATTTATTACAGCATTGGCCTTGATACAGTATTAGATCAGCAAGTTATTCAATGGCTAAATTCAGTCAAGAAAAATGCGCGAGCAGGCGCAAGTGCGCCCGATGTATTATCTAACCTCGACCAGTTACTGCATGAACAGCGTTTGATAAAAAGTGAGCAAGAATTGACTGTTCTGCGTGAATCATGCGACTTGGCAGCTAAAGCACATGCACGCGCTATGCAAGCTTGCCGACCGGGTATGATGGAGTTTCAGTTAGAGAGTGAGCTAACTTATACATTTGCGCAAGGCGGAGCGCCTGCGGTGGCTTATAACTCCATTGTGGGAGGCGGAGAAAATGCCTGCATTTTGCATTACACCGATAATAACCATGCGTTGAATAGCGGTGATTTAGTGCTGATTGATGCAGGCTGTGAAAAAGACATGTATGCGTCAGATATTACGCGTACTTTTCCTGTCTCAGGCACTTTTTCTGAGCCGCAAGCACTGTTGTATCGCCTCACACTTGAGGCGCAACTGGCGGCCATCAAAAAGATCAAACCGGGTAATCGTTGGAATGAACCACACGACGAGTCCGTGAGTGTTCTAACAAAAGGTCTTGTATCACTGGGGCTGCTTGAAGGCGACCTTCAAACATTGATAGAAGAGGGCGCTTATAAACGCTTTTACATGCATCGAGTGGGGCATTGGTTGGGTATTGATGTGCATGATGTGGGTGCTTATAAAGTAAACGGTGAATGGCGCCCGCTCGAAGTTGGTATGGTCATGACGGTTGAGCCTGGCTTATACATTGCCCCAGATGATCAAACCGTTGAGCCGCGTTGGCGTGGGATTGGGATTCGCATAGAGGATGATGTGGTGGTGACGCAAGATGGTTGTGAAGTGATGACTGCTGGCGTTCCTAAAACTATTGAAGATATTGAGGCATTAATGCAGAGCGCTTAAAACGTGATTTGATGTTGCGCTCCTGACTGTCTACCTGAATAAATGCCTAAAAAGATTTCCAAATAATGCCTGAAAAAACATTCGAAACAATTTTTGATACGACCCTGCCGTATGCTTATGGCTTGCCTGAGCATACGGCTGGTTTAAAAACGCATAATGCGCATTTTATCGTAGAAGAAATATTAGGTTTTGAGCCTGCCGGTGAGGGCGAGCATGATTATCTTTTTATCGAGAGTGATGGTGATAACTCTCAATGGGTTGCTGAGCATATTGCTAAGACTTGCCATATTAAAACAGTCGATGTGGGATTTTGTGGGCTAAAAGATCGCAACGCCATTACGCGCCAATGGTTTTCAGTTTACGACCCTCATAAACAGGCTGCCTCTCATTATGATCATCTCCATGAAATGCTCCCCAACAGCAAGCTACTGAGCGTGACACGTGGCGCCAGTAAATTACGTAGAGGTATGCATCAGGGCAACGCCTTTACGATTCGCTTATGTTTTGATGAGCTTAAACCGCTTCACGATACGCTTTCTCAGCGATTAAAATCCATAGCAGAAACGGGTGTGCCCAATTATTTTGGATTGCAGCGTTTTGGTCGTCAAGCTAACAACCTTAAGGTGTTTAATGAATGGTTAGGCACCCAAGAGTCTGCAGGTCGTTCTAAAAGGCGCCGCAAGCCTAAAGGGATTATCTTGTCGGCCGCGCGCTCGCAATTATTTAATCGCGTTTTGGCGGCGCGCGTTTTGGCTGGATCATGGTCATCAAGACTGTCGGGTGATGTATTAATGGATGCACACTACCCAAGTGGTCCTTTATGGGGGCGAGGGCGCAGTGAGACAGCCGATGACGCTTTAAAAGTTGAGCAACAAGCTCTGGAGGCTTTCATGCCTTGGGCAAATGCGTTAGAGCATTTAGGCATGACACAAGAACGTCGTCGCCTAATATGTCGGCCTGAGAATTTTGAGTGGCATTTTGATGAGGATTCGCAATTGCTCTTGCGCTTCACCTTGCCACCAGGTGAATATGCGACAAGTGTTATTCGAGAGATTTGTCAGGTAGTAGAGCCTGATCGACGCTTAATCGCTTAGATGAGTGTTTTTAAATTATTTTTAAAGACTTTCAATCGCTTGAGCAAATAACAATGCTTCGGTGTAGGCATTGTTGATATCTTCATCTGTGATGGCCAGTCTATTTAAATAATCTATAGGGATGTCAGACCATGCTTGCCGTTCTATCGCTTGACAGGTTAATAAAAAAACATGCTGCGGTGCTTGATTGTCGTAATTCTTAATTTGTTTCCCTTCGGTATTACTTTGGAGAATTCTCTCTGTTGCCTCAGGTAATTCTAAATAATTAAGCAATTCTGGCATGGGTAAATCAAAGTGTGCATCCATCATCGATAATGCACCGACAATAAAGGCTTGCCCAGGCTGTTGGCATTGTGCTTTTAAGGCTAATAGCTCGCAGAAGCGCGCGCGCGTATTGTTAATGATATAGAGCTCAGAGGGTTTAAGTGCTCCTTGGTTAAGCAGCAATAAGGCCGCCCAATTGCGAATTCTTTCTTGCCCCACTAATGCAATGGCTTCGCTCAGTGAGTTGACTTTTTCTCCGGAATAAAAAGCAGGTGAGTTCATCATTTTTAAGAGTCGAAAGCTCAAGCCAGGATCAGCAGAGCAAACTTGCGCTAAGCTTTTAAAGCGCGCACTCGATGATGTTGTATCGTAAAGTTTTTGTATGGTGGAGTGCTGTCCGGCGGGCTTATCTTGCTTTTCAACAAGTTGCGGCCTAGAAAGAAAATAGCCTTGGAAGTAATCAAAATCCAGCTCGCTGCAGAGTGCAAATTGCTCATGCGTTTCTACTTTTTCTGCAATGAATTTCAATTCGCTGTTGTAGCTTTTGAGTTCTTGGATGTGCTCGCGCAGCTTGGCTTCATCAAGCTGAAGAATATCAATCTTTATGATGTCAGCAAAAGGCAATAATTGCTTACTGTGCTCAGTGAGTAAGAAGTCATCTAACGCAATGCGATAGCCTTTATCTTTTAATTTGCCTAAGGCTTGCAAGAGCTCGGGGTCGGGTTGAGTATCTTCCAATACTTCTATCACGAGCTGGCTAGCCGGTAACTCAGGTGGATAAACTAGCAAGTTACGTGTGAAATTGATAAAGGCATCGCGGTGGCCGGTAATATCGCTTATCGAATATTTGCCAAATGCATGCTTTAAGATGTCACAGCTTGCCTTGTCACCATCAAATTGCGGATGGCTTACCCCAGGTTTACCTCTGAAGAGTAATTCATACGCTGCAACCTGCAGGTGTTTGTTGAAAATAGCTTGCCGCGCAAACAATGGCGTAATCATAAGCAGTGTTCACTAAAAAAGGGTTGTTCAAATAGCAAGCGGTACACACAAGGATTCGATTGGTACAGCTTTAACTGGCACAACACCGGCCAGTTACTATACCTCATTGGGTCACTCTTGGGAGTGGATAAAGGCTCTACATGAACTGTCATTCTTATTGTTATCGTAATGTGTAGGTCTTGTTGATTCAGCTTTACTGAAAATGTATTCCTAAGACAGAGAGAGGATTGCTGCCTACTAAATACATCTTTTTGGCGCATTAGTTGCCCTAATTTGCTGATGAACCATGTTATTGCATTACGGCTGCCCAGTAATGATCTTTTCTATTGGTTTGAGTAGTCGATAACGTTTTGTATCCAAGTCCTTTGTATTTTTTTTGTGGTTTTGGCTTGTTCGCTGAAGTATATGACGATAAATAACATCGTATGCGAGCACATTTTGCACATAGCCACGGGTTTCTTTGAAGGGGATTACTTCGATCCATACATCCGCAGGCAAGGCAGATTGGCTATTGGGGCGCCAGCGTTTCACGCGACTTGTGCCCGCATTGTAAGAAGCCGCAGCTAAAATACGATTACCCTTAAAGTCCTCGACTCGCCGATTTAAGTAAGCACTGCCCAACTTTATGTTGTGTTCTGCTTTAAAGAGGTCACTCTTGGTGTGTTTGATACGTAAGCGCTTTGCTTGATCTTTGGCCGTGGCAGGCATGAGCTGCATGAGCCCTCTAGCCCCGGCGGATGACACGACATCAACGGCAAAGGCACTTTCTTGTCTTGCAATGGCATAAATAAACGTTTCATCGAGTGATGTATTACGCTTGGCGGCGTCTTGAATAGCTTGGCGGTAGGCAATGGGGAAGCGCAGTCGCATATGATCCCATCGCTTAGCTTTAATCATGGCCACAATGCTGCCATTTGCCCAACCCCAGTCATATGCTAGCTCACCCGCAGCCAGTAATTCCTCATCACTGAGCTTTTTGAGTGTGCTATACCATTCTTTACGGGCTTGATTGAGCTGTTCCATGTGCCAAAGTTCTTTGGCTCTCTGAGCGCTGCTATAGGCTTTGACTGTTTTCAGGAGTGTTTCATCCGCTAGGCTTTTATCTTCGTTGAAGCGGTAGGGCATATCCATAATGTCGGCGGCCAAAAAGCCGTACCAGCTGCGTTCTTGCGCTAATGCGTTAAACGTAGCATGTGTATCGATACCCTTGGTATTCAGTACAGTGTGCGCTCTGGCATGCCAGTAGCGCCAGCGGCCAGTGGATTGTGTTGCGGTATCAAGCAATGGGATGTTTTTGACAATGGCAGACCAATCTGAGGCTTTCAGGTTTTTTCGCAGAAGTGATTCCACCAGCTTTTTACTGCGCAATGATGGCACTAAATGGAGCTGGTTTTGGGCAAGGTCTAGTTCATCTTTACGAAGTAAATAACGAAGAATATATTTTTTTACGACGGTGTTTTCACTGTCTGAAAACGGCATTTGTGTCGAATAGGTTTGCCATATTTCCCATGATTTCTTAGGGTTCTGGCGAGCGTAGCGTTTAACACCATACGAAACGATATCTTTAAATTCCGTTGTTGTGCCGGTAAAGCGGGCGGTATCGGTTATTTGCTCTGGCTTTTTGCGAACAGCCATAAACTGTTTGGCAAGTAACTGCTTTGACTGGGGCAGCTGTTTTTGCAGGTATGTTGCAAGAGAGATGTTGCCTTTTTCTATTGCCAACTTCAATCGTTGCCAAATCGCCTCTTCAGAAAGAAGGTTGTGCTGCTTAAGTAGTTTAAACAGTGGGTCACAAGCTTTAGGTTGTGATTGTCCTACAACCCATAATTTTAGACCCTCGTTCAGGATGGCCTCTCTTTCTGCGGTACCTTGCTGTGTCCTAAAACGTGCCTCCGTATGCCAGCATCGCATTTTTGTGGATCGAAACCCATTCGTATAATAGTGTTTAAATTGATCCCACTGGCGGCTGTTTGCAAGGTGGTTCAGCCATTGACCTGTGATTTTATCGGCCAAAACCGAATGAGGGTAATTTGCTAAAAAAGCATCCAGCTTTTTCTGTGCAGGGTGGCGTACCGATGTGCTGATTTGGGTGTTTTTCGAACCCTTTTTAAGCTGATGAGAGAGCAGTTCATACTCAATGTATGGCTTTAAGGGGTACCCTTTTAGCGTGCGCAAATAGCCTTTTGCTTTGGTGTATTGCTTATCTTTGATAGCTTTTTGTGCTTTTTTATAGGCTGAACGCTGCTGTTTCAAACTGGCTTGATGTGTTTGCTTTAAATGGCCTGCCGGTTTGGCTGAGCTGACTGAGGGGAGCAAAGCCAGGCACGCTATACTGACCAGGCACGCTAATCTTATTTGTTTGAAATAGCGCTTTATTTTGCTATGTCGCATGGCACCGCCAATGCGTAACGGTGTTGTCATCCGGTTATGACTTGCCGTGAGTACTCTGTTTGTCTTGCTGGAAGCACGCCAAAAGAGAAGAACGGCAAGCGGCTGTAAAGGATGGTGTACTGTCATAATGGTTACGATTTTTAGCATTGCTTCATCTTATTGTTGAGCATAAAAGAGTAGCTGGCGAGTATTTTGTTCATAATAATCATGGATTTTTATTGCCATGTTGCGGCAAACTGCGCGCCGAATGTTATATAAACCAGTCTAGATGGGTTTTCTTCGCATAACCTGATTTAGCGCTTAGCCCTCACTTGAGATCACACCATGCCTTTGCTTAAACTCGATAATCTTTGTCTCTCTTACGGGGAGCAAATTATCTTTGATAATATTAATGCTCTAATTAATGCCGGTGATAGGCTCTGTTTAGTCGGGCGCAATGGTGTAGGAAAGTCCACTTTGCTCAAGGTTGTTGACGGCTCAGTGCAGCCCGATAGCGGCTCATCATGGAAAGAAGACGGCGTGAGGATTGCTGGCTTAATGCAAGATCTGCCGGATGCTGATGAACTGCGTGTCTTTGATTATGTCGCGCAAGGCTTGCCCGAACTGGCCGAAAGCCTGAGTCGGTACAACGCCTTAGTGGCTAACCCCGAAGCGCTAGATGAAAAAGCACTCAACGAAATGGCCAAGTTACAAACGGTCATTGAGGCCCATGATGGCTGGGCCATTAATAATCGTATTGAACAAACACTGACACGCTTAGACCTTGATGCTGACACTCTTATGGGTGATATGTCAGGTGGGTGGCGCAGACGGGCAGCCTTGGCGCGCGCATTAGTGACAGACCCTGATGTGCTGTTGCTGGATGAGCCGACTAACCATTTGGATGTAAAAGCCATTGAGTGGTTAGAAAAAGAACTGGCTACCTTTCCGGGTGCAGTGGTATTTGTTACGCATGACCGTGCGTTTTTACAGAACGTGGCAAACCGTATTGGCGAGTTAGACCGTGGTGGACTGAGTATTTGGGATGGGACTTACAAAGACTTTTTAGCGTTTCGTGAGCGTCAATTGGCCGAAGAAGAAAAGCACAATGCCGAATTTGATAAGCGTTTAGCAAAAGAAGAGGTTTGGATTCGCCAAGGTATTAAGGCTCGTCGTACACGTAATGAAGGGCGAGTTAGAGCACTTAAAAAGATGCGTGATGAGCGCTCACAACGTAGAGAGCATCTTAAAACAGCGAATATTCAGGTTCAGCAAGAGTCGACCTCAGGCAAAATTGTTGCCGAGCTTGAGCGTGTATCGTTTAGTTATGGCGACTGGCCAATCATCAAGGATTTCTCTGCACGTGTTGTGCGTGGCGATAAGATTGGTTTGATCGGCCCCAACGGCGTGGGGAAAAGTACGCTGCTCAAATTGATTTTAGGCGAGGTCGAGCCTCAAGCCGGTAAAGTGAAGCGCGGTACTAAAATAGAAGTGGCGTATTTTGACCAATTGCGAGATCAGCTGAATCTAGAGCAAAGTGCAATGGATAACATTGCAGGCGGCCGTGAATACATTGAAATCAATGGCAAACCCCGTCATGCCATTAGCTATCTTAATGACTTTTTGTTCTCGGGTGAGCGTGCTCGTACACCCATCAAAACCCTTTCCGGTGGCGAACGCAATCGTATTCTATTAGCCAAACTTTTTAGTAAGCCAGCCAATGTTTTAGTACTTGATGAACCGACTAACGATCTGGATGCCGAAACGCTCGAGCTGCTTGAAGAGCTACTGCTCAATTTTGACGGCACGGTTTTATTGGTGAGCCATGACCGGGAGTTCATGGATAACGTAGTCGGCAG
>CALIUX010000266.1 GCA_938048505.1 uncultured Pseudomonadales bacterium | reverse complement strand
AGCGAAATAGCGCAAGCCATAATCAAAGGATGGCGAATCAGAAGGTGCCGTGGCAATCAACGCACGCTGCTGCCATAAATTCATAAGGCTGAAACGCACAACTAATGATTCCAAATCTTGCAAGGAGCGGAAGACAAGGTGAACATAATCCGTTTGTCGGCCAATATAAAAGGCTTGATGCAATGGCTGATTAAGCAGTGCTTGCCACGCAGTGTGCTGCCCCTTAGAGCTAGGCCTAAAAGGCAGCGGAGAAATGCGATAACCGTAACGCCGAGCAGATAAAACAGTACGGCTATCAGCTTGTGCTGCTGAACACGTCACCTTCCATACGCTCTCGCTTGCCTTAAAAACAAACCCTTCAAGAGACTGACCTTGCAGGCCAATAGACTTCTCAGACGCCACAGCGGCCGCAGCAAGCACGCCTGAACCGCAGCGTAGGATAGCAAAGCCCTTTTGAAAAAAGCGCAGATCAGCCTTGCCACCACTCAAATTGAAGACCAAAACAATTGTTAAAGACGTTAAGGCAGAAAGCTGCATCCAATCTGCAGACTCTTTAGCTGTCAGTGTACTTTTGCTTTCTAAGAAAATGACGTAATGGTCATTCCCTCCTTTAAGGGGGCTTTTCTGCTCAGATATCCTCGAGCTCTCACCAAGATAAGGCGCGCCGAAACTGTTAACACAAAAAACGGCCGATACAATTGGCTTACTTGCAAGCCGATCAAAAAAGAGAGGGTCTAAAGAGCGCTGATGCGAACTCACACCCAACACGTTATGACGTATTGGGTCGGCACATACGGCTTGATCCAACAAAGACACTTGGCACAACAAAAACTATTGCGCTCTTAATAAAAAAACTGAAAACATTTCATCAGGCGCCAGCCACTGTTTATTCACGACCCAACCTGCTTCATGCACTAAGCGTGTAAATTGCTCAGGAGCATATTTATAAGAGGATTCTGTATGAATCGATTCGCCTGCACGAAAATGTATTGTATGTGCATCCAAATTAACCTGCTGCGCGCACTGACTCACCAAGTGCATTTCAACACACCCTTCTGATGGATTGTAAAACGCATAGTGGTCAAAGCAATTCACATCAAAATCAGCATTTAGCTCACAGTTCATACGAGTCAGAACATTTTTATTAAAATCACCAGTAACACCTAAAGAATCATTGTAAGCTTTATGTAATATGTTAGGCGATTTTTTAGTATCTACGCCAATCAGCATAAAAGCGTTATTGCCAAGTGTTTCTGCTGCATTGCGCAAAAATTTAATTGCTGCATCAGGTGTAAAATTACCAATAGTCGAACCCGGGAAAAAACCCATTTTTTGCAAGCCGTTTAAAGCCGGCAATGCAACCGGCTGGGTAAAATCGGCTTCTACCGGCGTCATTTCTACAGATGGAAAGCGCTCTTTGAGAAGAGCCGTTGAGGCTCTCAAATAATCACCTGATATATCAATTGGAACAAAGTGCTTAATAGCTGATACGTTATTGAGCAAAGGGGATATCTTTGCTAACGCGCCAGCACCAAATTCAATAACTGCACACGGGCTACCTAACAAGCCTTCTAGCTCAGAAGCAATCTGCGGGAGCAACGACAGCTCAGTGCGATAAGGGTAATATTCCTTAAGCTTACAAATCTCATCAAAATAATGGGAGCCGGCATCATCATAAAAATATTTTGGTGATAAGGCTTTTTGTGGCTTATTGAGGCCCTCTAAAACATCATTAAAAAACTGAATTGTCTGCACACAATCTGAAGGCGTGCTGGTCTGCAATACTTTGTCTGCTAAAGCTAAACTCATATAGTTTGCCCTTTTATTTAGAATTTTATGATGATAAGAGAGTGGCGATTATTGATATTCAGCCAAGCGCAAGCCAGAGAATTGCCAACGGTGATGAGGGTAGAAAAAATTACGATAAGTCGAGCGAACCTGCTCTTTGGGTGTTACGCAAGAACCACCGCGCAATACGTACTGATTAGCCATGAATTTGCCATTGTATTCGCCCAGTGCACCCTGCTCTGCTTGGAATCGAGGGTAAGGCGAAAAGGCACTTTGCGTCCACTCCCAAACATCACCGTAAAGCTGATGAACTTGCAGTGCATTACCTAATGATTGATCGTTTGATAACTGTCTACCTAGGCACCGTTCAACCTTTGCAACCTGCGCAACCTGCGCAACCTGCGGTCGAAACACACCTTTTTCTAAAAAGTTAGCTTGCTCAAGTACATTGGTTTTAGTGGCTTGCTGATGCGCAACATGCTCCCACTCATGCTCTAACGGTAAGCGCTTGCCCGCCCAACGGGCGAAGGCATCAGCCTCATAAAAACTAATATGAGAAACCGGTGCATGCCAATCAATTGCTTGCAAGCCATCCAAACCAAATTGCGCTTGAGCGCCCTTGCCTACACCTTCTTCTTGCAACCAATAAAGTGGGGCACTCCATTGATTTTTCTGCGCACAATGCCAGCCATCAGAAAGCCATAACAAGCTATTTTGATAACCACCATCAGTTATAAATTCTAACCACTCACCGTTGGTGATCAACCTATTTGACAGCGCGAATGGTTGTAAATACATCTCATGGCTAGGGCATTCACAATCGTACGCAAAATCATTAGCTGTCTGAGCACTTGCCGCATCATGCCCCACAGTAACCATACCCCCTTCAAATGGAATATACTTTAGAGAGGCTACAGAAGGCTTAGCATCAGAATGATTAACGTTCGATTTAGGCCGCTTATGTGAAGGCAATTCATGGCGTGAAGACAAATCATGAACGCAAGGAAACGTAGGGTTATGCCAAAACAAATGCAAAATATCAGTTGATATCAGCTCTTGATGCTGCATTTCATGGTGCATGCCCACTGTCAGCAAGAAGGTGATTTTCTGGTGTGCATCTGAAGAGAGCTCGCACTGCATTAAATCCATAATAGCTTGATCAACTGCATGCCGGTAAGCCATAACGGACTGCAGTGTAGGGCGTGTTAATAGCCCCCGTTGAGGACGTGCATGACGTGAGCCAACTGACTCATAATAAGAATTAAACAAATAATTAAACTGCGAATCATATTCTATATAGCCCTCAAAAAAAGGCTTTAAAATAAAAGTCTCAAAAAACCATGTTGTATGCGCCAAATGCCATTTTGCAGGGCTTGCATCGGGCATGGATTGCGCTACGGCATCCTCAGCAGACAACGATTTAATCAATGACAGAGTTTGCTTGCGAACTGTTTTATAGCGCTGCAGCAATGATACAGTTGGCACAGCTGAATCGTTTTTTTTATCACAGAAATCAACAACAGCATTTGTTGTATCACTGGATGACATAGAAGGTGTCAACATATTAAATATAATGAATCAGTAAAAAGCCGCCTTTCAAACAAAAAAACGGGAGAAATTAAAAGACAAAATCCAGTGAACGATTTAACAATGAAATAATTTTCATAAGATCAGATTTTCATTAAGTGTAGCATTGGTATGGCATTTTCACTCACTCAATATATTAATCAGCCTGCCAAGTTGTGCATAAAGTAACAGACTATTTTTCAAGCATCGTTTTGCAAGTACTGAATCGCGGCCGACGCATGTCACATATCTCATTTCACCAAAACATGCAGTACAATTTTCATACACCTTAACTTTCTATGTAGGCCTGTATAAGCAATTTTTTCTATACAAGAAAGGAACATTGAACCAAGCAATCGTATTGTGGACTCATGCCTGGTAAACCAAAGCGCTTCTATCCATAAGGTGAATGCGTACAGAATGGTCAATATAGTCTTCAAGTCTTGAAGAAGGTTCACTCTTACATGACATGAGCATATGATATGCAACCAACATGACATATTGATTGACCTACTCTTAATAGGTTGAGATTGCACTGAACCCCTCCATTTTTTTACGATTGGAGCGGCGGCATAATCATTATATAAACTTTCCAACTCATTATTAGAACGAGACCACATCATGATCGAATCACGCGCGGCAGTTGCTCACGCTGCAGGTCAACCCCTATCGCTAGAAACCATCAAAGTTGCCCCACCTAAAAAAGGAGAGGTACTGGTTAAGATTGTCGCAACAGGCGTTTGCCATACCGATGCTTACACGTTATCGGGCGAGGACCCAGAAGGCCTTTTCCCTAGCGTACTCGGGCATGAAGGTGGCGGCATTGTGATGGAGGTCGGTGAAGGCGTTAGCAGTGTTGCAGTGGGGGATCATGTTATACCGCTTTACACCCCCGAGTGCCGACAGTGTAAATTTTGCTTAAGTGGTAAAACGAATCTCTGCCAAGCCATACGTAGCACCCAAGGCAAAGGCGTCATGCCTGATGGCACCAGCCGCTTTTCACTCGCAGGTGAATCCTTATATCACTACATGGGCACATCAACCTTCTCAGAATATACCGTTGTACCCGAAATCGCCTTAGCCAAAGTCAGCAAGACCGCACCGCTTAACAAAGTGTGCTTATTAGGTTGCGGGGTCACAACAGGAATTGGAGCTGTACTCAATACGGCCAAAGTAGAAGCGGGCGCAACAGTCGCGGTCTTTGGTTTAGGCGGTATTGGCCTATCCGTACTCATTGGCGCTGTCATGGCCGGTGCAGAACGAATCATTGCTGTTGATACCAACCCAAGTAAATTCGCCATTGCAAAAGAGTTTGGCGCAACAGACTGCATCAATCCTAAAGACTATGATCAACCCATCCAAGAGGTACTGGTTGATCTGACCGATGGTGGTGTCGATTATTCATTTGAATGCATTGGCAATGTTGATGTCATGCGGTCAGCATTAGAGTGCTGCCATAAAGGCTGGGGGGAATCCATCATTATTGGTGTGGCAGGCTCTGGGCAAGAAATCTCAACACGCCCATTTCAGTTAGTCACAGGGCGAGTCTGGCGTGGTACCGCATTTGGCGGCGTAAAGGGTCGAACCGAACTGCCGCAATATGTAGAAAATTATATGAATGGCCAAATTCCACTCGACGACTTTGTAACCCACACCCTACCGCTCGATCAAATCAACACAGCATTTGATCTCATGCATAAAGGCGAAAGCATCCGCTCAGTTATTGAGTTTTAAGCTGAGGTCAACGAGGAATAATAATGGAATGTATTGCGAATATTAAAAGCTTTGGTGGACAACAACAGCGGTATACACATTGGTCTGAATCTAACCAATGCACGATGACATTCAGCATTTACTTACCGGAAAATACTGACGCCAACAACCCTAAACCCGTTTTATATTGGTTGTCTGGCCTAACCTGTAATGATGAAAATTTTGTACAAAAGGCAGGCGCACAACAATACGCAAACCAGCATAATATTATCATCGTTTGTCCCGATACCTCTCCAAGAGGTGATGGGGTAGCTGATGATGAACAAGGTGCATGGGACTTTGGTCTGGGAGCCGGCTTTTATGTTGATGCGACACAATCGCCCTGGTCACAACATTACAAAATGTATAGCTATGTAACCCAAGAGCTGCCCGAACTCATCGAAAAGCACTTTGCCGCAACGTCTCAAAGGGCCATATCAGGCCATTCGATGGGAGGTCATGGCGCATTAACCATCGCATTAAGAAACCCTGAGCGCTATAGCAGTGTCTCGGCATTTGCGCCCATTTGCAGCCCCATTGAATGCGATTGGGGGCAAAAGGCTCTAGGGCTTTACATAGGCGATAACCAGCAGACTTGGCACCCGTACGACACCTGCTCACTCATCAAAAACGCTAGCACTAACCCGTTTACCAGCAAATTGCCCATATTGGTCGATCAGGGTGATGCCGATAATTTTTTAGATGAGCAGTTACGCACGCCACTACTGGAAACAGCACTATCTAACTCTGCTATAAACGATGCCACTATTCGTATGCAGCCAGGGTATGATCACAGTTACTTTTTTATTGCCTCATTCATTGAAGAGCATATTGCATTTCATGCAAGCAAGTTCAAACGATAAGTGAAGTGATGACTCTAATTGTAATGCAGTCGCGCCAGCAGACTTAAGCCATAGAATTGAGTCATAGCAATACGGCCAACCAGGAGAGCTAAAAACTAAAAAGCTCTTCTGGTGCAATATGCTCACGAGTAATCGCCGCACCATAATGCTGATTCATAAAATCTACCAATAAGCGTGCCGTAAGGCCCCATATGGTATAACCAGAAAAAGTATAAACAGGCGACCAATACGTTTGACTACCACGCTTAAAAAGTTGCGTTTTTTTACGCGGGTCAGACAAAAGCCATTTGACGGGCACCCAAAAAAGAGACTCCACCTCATAAACACAAGGCACTAATGTTAAGTTATCGGGCACAGTTGCCACAAAAGGCGTAACAGCGACCCCCAAGCGCGTATCGCTAGTCTGCAACTGTCTTACAATTGTTGCATCTTGAGCGCGCAGCCCCACTTCCTCATAAGCTTCGCGCAACGCAGTCTCTTGTAAATCTGCATCACTCAACTCCTTTTTGCCGCCCGGGAAAGCTACCTCACCAGCATGGCTATTTAAGCGCAATGAGCGCTGAGTCAATAATATGCGCTGATCAGAGCCTTTTCCTTCCACCATAATCAATACAGCAGCAAGTGGAACCTTTTCACTCTTACTCGGTGTTGATTTACTCCCCACTGACACCTCTCACTTTACCGATGTTATTCATTGCAACTCATCATCCACACTGTACATTTCGCATACACCAAATGCAGGCTCTTCATAAGGGTGCGCGTCACGCAGGGCCTTTACCACCGCTTTGAGTTTTGACTTTGGCAATACCATTTCAACCTTATACTCTGGTAAAACCTCGATAACACCACCAGTACCGATATGAGGTCTAGCACCATCGAGCGGACGAAACTGCCCTTGCCCCAACACCTGCCAAGCACAAGAGTCGTAATGGCCTATTTGACCTCCGCCAGCATCAAAAAGTGCTTGTTTAACCTGCTCGACCTGCGCAACAGGGACATAGAACCACAATGTAAACATAGCCATATCTATTACACCTTACACAACTCGAATAAGCCCGCACCGCCGTGAGCCTCATCAGACTAAAGCGAACATTTCCTGTAGAATATGCGCGCACCCTTAGACCAACCTAAAGCTGCTGAGCAAGATGGTGTGATTGACCCACACTGGGCTTCGCACCTAAAAACGCGATAACGGCTGCTACAACCTACAATAACCGTGCCGAAAAATTCATTAACCAAGATACAATACCATGCTTCTTTTTGTAGATAACCTAACCAATGTTGACTTTAGCTACCTTTGCCCAAAACGCGGGCTATTGGGTGAAACATGGCTAGCGCATATTGAACTCACAGGCCCACTAGACGCACAAGGAATGGTTTGTGACTTTGGTATTGTTAAAAAGATCTTGCGCCAATGGCTTGATACGCATGTAGACCACTGTTTATTAGTGCCCTCAAAACATCAAGGAACCAGCATTACCAAGGTAAATGGCCAAACCGAAGTTACCTTCCCGCTTGATACAAATGCGTATCAAGCAGCGCACAGCGCAAACCAAGCCATATCGACCAAAGGGCCAGAGCAAGCAATCACCTTGATTGATGCCAGCGCAATTACACCCGAAGCAGTTGCACAATGGTGTGAAGGGCAACTTAACGCCCTCTTTGGTGAAGATGTCAGCCATATCAGTTTGCGCTTTACACCCGAAAACATCCAAGGCCCCTATTATCACTACAGTCACGGCCTCAAAAAACATGGTGGAAACTGCCAACGGATTGCGCATGGGCATAGATCAACCCTAAAAATATGGAAAAACCAACAAGAGGATGCAGCTCTTGTTCAAGAATGGGTAAATACTTTTAGCGATATTTATATTGGCACGCGCGAAGATATTAAAACAGCAACTCGTACGACGCTTTCCTTTGCGTATACATCTCAACAGGGAAACTTTGAATTAACGCTCCCTCGCCACCAATGTTACATCATTGATACCGACACAACGGTAGAACTCATCGCACAACATATTGTGAATACGCTTAAAAACGAAGAACCGGATGCGCACTTTAGAGTTAAGGCTTTTGAAGGGATTGGGAAGGGAGCGATTGCGGAATAGCAACTCTTATTCGAGTAATGCATTTGCTTGCCCAACAGGGCAAGCAAGAAAACCTGCTAGATTACAGGTTTTTATAAAAAGCGAGTCAATTCTTATGAAACAATTGGATTATTCTTTCCAGACAATCCATTTATGGTCAGAATTAACTATTGAACGGTAACCCTCATCAGACTCATACAAATCTATCGCTGTATAGGCTTCTTCTAATTGATGGTACTCTCCATCTATAATAGTAAATGTTTCATCCACATAGATTATCGTCGCGATATTTTTCCCATCACACCAAAGATCATAATACTCAACATACCCATCTGCGTAATGATCTCTTTCCTCACATTCTGGCGCTATAAATGAATCATGCGCCAAAACTTTAGGAGCATCACCTTGAGAAAAAACAAACCCGGAATAGCAAGCTGAAGATAAAACAATCGCCGATAAAATTAACCTGTTCATACCATACCTCAAATTAGTGTAAAGAGTATTCACCTGTGCATGCAGAGATCACACACAGGACTTATACTACCAACAGCTCCTTTCAAAACACACACAACAACAAAAAAATTAACATAACAACCTTACACTCATCAATGCACAGACAGAATTTAACATGCACTATAGGTATTAATGTAATTGAAAATAATATTAATCATCAAATTATACAAATCACATTCTTGAAGTTTTTTCAAGCCATTCAACTTCACAAGAATGACTCTACCTTGTATTATCTAACGAAACGCCCCACTGCATCTCAAGCAAGGTTCGGCTCATCGATAAAAATGAAACATAAGGAATACATCTAACCTAGAATATTACGCATATTAAAGGACATTAACGACTTGAGAAACAAGATAATCAATCCTGAAGATGGATAATAAAATATACACATTAATCATATTTAAATGAGATTTATATGAAAATCATCTTATTAGGTGCAAATGGCAGAACAGGTCGTGAAATCCTTAAGCGTGCATTGGATGCTGGCGATGAAATTACCGCATTAGTGCGCGCAAAAGATAAGCTAGCTGACATTTCACATCCTCATCTCCATATTCATATAGGAAGCGCATGCGATATAAAGACCTTACGTAGAATCCTTCCCGGGCACGATGTAGTAATATCAACACTTGGGCCACGAACACCCACCAAAGCGGCTTGCCGTATCTACTCAGAGTCAGCAACAGCAATAATCAATGCCATGCAAGGATGCGGAGTAAGCAGGCTACTTGTCATTTCCACAGCGTTGCTTTTCCCAAGCGAAAAGGTGCTTGATCGTATATTGAGCTTCATCGCGAGGCACAATGCACACGCCGCAGAGTTAATGGAAAAAACCATTCGTGATTCCGGCCTCGACTGGACGATTGCACGAGTAGGCTTTCTTAACAGCAATAGCTCAATAGGCTTCAGAAAGACCGAGGGGAAGCTACCTAAAGGAGGGAATTCTATTTCACGTTCGGCGCTTGCACATTTCCTTTTGACCGAAGCAAAGCAATCTAACCATATCAATAAAATCGTTGGCTTATGTACATAACAAGATACACAAAAACCAGACTTGCTTGAACTAAATAGTGCTTCATCATAAAAAGAAAGCCAGACTTAAGTGGACGATTACCTGCCTTCCTCAAGCTGGCCTTTTTTAAAATGATTCTACACACTATCTACAATCGCTCAAACCGATAAGTTCGAAACCACACCGCTCCATACAATAGTAAACCTGAAATCAATACACCAAACCAAAACTGCCCACTGACAGCAACATGGTAAACCTGCCACCAATTCGGCTCAAGAATAAAAATTGATGGATCATTAGGTAAGCGACCCGTCCAGCAACGAATAAGCCAACCCAAAAAATGCGCGCTATTAAAAATAAGATTTTCGATTATTACTAATGCCACAACAGGTGTTATAGCAAATAATAGTGGATTGCGCTTTGCTACTGATGAAACAAAAAATACCCATGCAAGAACAGGCAACATCAACATTGTAATCGCAGTATAAGCACCTGCATACTGAAATAGAGCTGGCAAAAGATACTGCGAATCAATTACCGCGCCTGCAGCACCATTAACACCGCTGGCCAATGCCATAAGGACCATTAATATGAAAACGGCAATACTCAAAGTAAATGCCGCCAACAAAGCGGCTACCGTTAAAAGGACCACCACAACTGCAAACTTAATTAATATAGTATGCCATTCACTCACTGGCATGGATTTCCAAAATAAGATGCTGCCATCTTTGCGGTCATCAAATAAACAAGATAAACCGTAATGGTGCTGAAGAAACCAAATAAAAAAACCAAACAAAATATAAGGTCCAAAATAGAGAAAGCGCATCATCTCAGAAAATTCAGAATCAGATTCAGGGCTCTTAAAACCTTGAGCGTGATGACTTGACTCAACCTGACCAATTACCTTATCGCTATAATTAAAGGTTCTATGATTATCTGGAGTTGTAGGCGTTGAGGGATGCTGAGACGCACCCTGTTCATAGCTTGTCGCATCGTTATACATTCCAACAACATCGCTATATTGCTGCCAATCAATAAAGCGGCTCCCAATTATCATTGACAGCAAAATGGCACCTACAATAACAGCAATAGCAATTAGGGGCGCTCTTACAAATGCACCCTGATTCTCCCAAATCTCTCGCTTAACGAGCATCAAAGACTTATTCATAGCGCCCCCCCCCTTGATTTAATGATGAACCCATTTTGGCTACAAATACATCTGCAACAGAGGGCATTTGTATTTCACCATATTCACTCAACGCTGTTTTTGAGACATTCTCGAAGAGTAATATGGAGCCGCCTAAACGCGCGCTCTCACTGATTGGCCGCAACCCCGCATCGAGCAAAGCTTGTTTTTGTGTAGAGGTGACTTGCAGCGCTAGAAAACGCTCCGCCAAAGATTCCATAGAACTATCAAGGACAATTTTTCCATCCTGAATAAACAGAATATCAGTTAAAATATTTTCTATTTCTTCTACCTGATGCGTCGTAATGACAATGGTTTTATCAGAATCAAAATAGTCGTTCAGTAACGTGCTGTAGAATTGCTTTCGATAAATAATATCTAAACCTAATGTTGGTTCATCCAATACGAGCAATCGGCTATCTATTGCCATAATCAATGCCAAATGTAGCTGTGCTACCATGCCTTTTGACAGATCACCCACTTTACTTTTTTGCTTGATAGATGTTTGAGATAAAAAACGCTGCGCTTTTTCGCGGTTAAAGCGTGGGTGCACGCCCGCTACATAATCAACGGCTTGCTTGACTTTAAGCCAGCGCGGCAATATCGCAATATCAGCCACAAAACTAACTTCTTGCAGTAAGCGTGTTCGTTGTTTAATCGGATCAAAACCCATAACCGAAAGCTCGCCCTGAACAGGCGCCAACCCTAAAATACCCTTAAGCAAAGTTGTTTTGCCTGCACCATTCGGCCCGATCAAACCCACAATACGACCGGCCTCTATCGACAAATTGACATCTTGCAACACACATTCATCGCCGTAATACTTGCGGATACCTTTCGCATCAATTAACGCTGTCATCTTCTCCTCCTTTTTGCTCTTTATTCACTTTTGAGCCATGATTTAAAGCTGCCATAAGCTGTTCTGGTGTCATACCCAAACGCTCAATACGCTTAATTAAACGTGGCAATTCAACCATTAAAAACTGTTCTTTTTCAGCCTGTAACACTTTTGCTTTTGCGCCCTCAACCACAAACATTCCAAGCCCTCGCTTTTTTTCTACAAACTCTTCATCAACCAAAAGCTGGTAAGCTTTTGAGACGGTAAGATGATTGATTTGATACTCTGAAGAGACGGTTCTAACCGATGGGATGGAATCACCCTCTGCCAAAGCACCTTCCAAAATTAAACCCACCATATGATCCCGTAATTGACGGTAGATCGGTTGGTCTTCATGCCATTGTTTTGCCATACATTTTCTCAGTGAGACGGATATTACTGCTTCTCATTTCATTTGATTTATTCACATCACTCATTAGCATAGGCTTCCTTGTTATGCTTTATGGTTTAATGCTTTTAGCCGAAATAGAACTGACACCTGAAAGGTTTTGAGTCAATTCTGGTGAACCAGCATACTCAAGATTTGAGGCTCCTCGGCCGATTACCGATAATTTTTCTGTCGCCCATACATCAGCAAAAGAGGCACCATTCAGCTCGCTAGCACACTGCTTTGATTGCAAATGCTGACCATAATAATTTGAAGCACCCGTTAGAGTAATGTGTTGCTTTTGTACAGATCCCTTGAGTGTTGCATTCGTTGCACCAGTCATATTCAGCACTAAATTTTGTGCTTCAATATTCTTTATATTAAGCTCTCCGGCCCCTGTCATTTTAAGGGTAGCGTCTTTATTTACATGCAACCCATGATGAACAGTAATATTGCTAGACCCCGTCGCATTCAGCTCAAAGCGCTCTGCTTCAACAACTCCATTTACATTCACATTCATTCCACCTTTCACATTCAAATAATTAAGCTGATTAAGTGTTAAAGCGTACTTTAATTGCTTCTTAGATGACAAAACCCAAAGTGGTAACGACTTAGACATCAAGATATGTAAATGCTGATTCTCTGCACTGATCGATAGCGCATCTACTACAGATTGAGCTCCCACAATACGCAAAGACTCTTTTTCACCCATTTCTATAACCAAATCACCAGACCCTTTAAGCGTTAATGCACTGATATTCTCTATATCAACTGTCCGCTCGATTATGGTCTCAGCTGCACTTGGCTGAGCATATAACCCAATACATAAACACAATACCGTGCAAAGTCTTTTTAATGCCTGCAGCCCTAAGGATGATGGCATTAACACGCCCCAACTTGCTGATTTCTCACTCCGCCTATTACCTAGATACAATTCCCTACTCATAGTCATCTCACCTTGTCTAAATACTGAAAATTAAAGTGCTTTTAAAAGCATGGAAGCTGACCTGCCATGCACCTACGTTCATCTGTACATACGTTTATATGTACAGATACCCACATCTAAAAATGCCTATATCCACAAATACCTACACCAACCCACCAATGGCTACATGCCTACGCCGACAACACAACAACACATAACCGGTGATATATATAACTATAACACCAATATAATAAAACGCAACATGCTATGTAATAGCAACACTTTTTGTGCAAGCATACCTTTGAGACTCTTCTACTTGGTGCCTACGCACCTCCCAGATCAACTCAAACCCGCTCTAACTCGCCCTCTGTTTAGGATGTAGGTCAGTTATTCACCAGAAAGCCACCACCTCAGTTGCCCAGAGCAATGTCGAGTGATAACGTGCCTACGATATTCAATACAAGAGAATGCGACAGGAATAATATCTATGCGGCAGAAAAGATTGCCCTTTAGCTTAGTGCTGCAGTATGTGCTACTTAGCTCATCACTACTTGTGGGTTCACTAACGGGAGCGCATGCTCAAACAACTGAAGAAGACCCTCGTCAAGCTAAACTAGAGAAGCTACGCAGTGTAATTGACCAACTCAAGGGCGAGTTAGATTCTGCCAAAGACAACCGTAGCGAGCTGCAAAAAGACCTCGAAAAGAGCGAAAGTAAGATCAGTGATCTTGATAAAAAATCAAAAGCACTAGAAAAATCTTTGCAAAATAACCAAACACAACTGATTGAACTGCAAGGTAAAAAGGAGGACCTGGACACTGCAAAAAAGCAGCAACTGCGTCAAGTCAATGAGCATTTAAATACAGCCTACCGACTTGGCCAGCAAAGCCACCTGAAATTATTACTGAATCAAAAAGATGCCAGTTTAGTTGCACGCAACCTTAAGTATTTTGATTATATTCTTGCCGCCAGAGCCGAAAACATCAGTGCCGCGAATGAAACGCTGCAAGCGTTGAAAGTGATCGAGCCGCGTATTACGCAAGAGCAACAAACTCTAAAGAAAAATCGCAACCATTTACGACGGCAACAACAAGCCTTAAAAAACGAACAAGCTAGCCGACAACAAACATTAGCCAAACTTGAAAAAACCATTTCAAATACTGACCAACAGCTAAAAGAAAAGAAAAAAAACCAAAAACGCTTACAGCAACTCATTGAGCGAGTCGTTCGCGTGACAGGCAGCATTGATGCGCCCATCAACAATCAACGTATCACTGAACTGAAAGGTCGCCTACCTTGGCCCACAAAGGGCAAAGTGCGCCACAAATACAACAGCCAACGAGTAGAAGGGAAGATACGCTGGCAGGGCCTGTTTATCGACGCACCAGCCGATGCCCCCGTAAAAGCAGTGCATCACGGGAGAGTTGTTTTCTCAGATTATTTGCGTGGGCATGGCTTGCTGATCATCGTCGACCACGGACAAGGACTCCTCAGCCTCTATGCTCACAACAAAACGCTTTATAAAACACTAGGAGAATGGGTCAATACAGGGGAGCTTTTGGCCTCAGTTGGCAACAGTGGTGGTCAAACCCAAACAGGCTTGTACTTTGAATTGCGCAAAAATGGTACGCCAACCAACCCTGATCGCTGGCTCAAGCGCTCGGCCTAACATACAATACGTTTTTTGAAGCTAAATTTGCAGTCCAACGTCTTCTGACTCACAGGCTCTGCTTTCCTGTTTTATTTTTTGGAGCCCGCATGCAACGCTCGACGCACCGGCCAGTGCCACGTCATACCCTTTCTGCTATTCACAATGCTTTCACTCAACTGGCTACTTTGGTAACCATGAAAGGTGCTACTCTTTCAGTTAAATGCATAGGCCATATGACGGCGACCATCTATCAATCATCTATCTGTAAATCACCCGCCTATAAAAAACTTACCCAAACGCTTTGCGTCACAGTGCTTTTGTCGCTCTGTTCATTAAGTGCTCAAGCTCAAAAAACCGACGCAGAGCAGCCGACATCTGCCCCTCTACCACTAGAAGACTTACGCGTCTTTACGCAGATTTACGAGCAAATTCGTAAGCAGTATGTTGAGCAAGTCGATGATAAGACCCTATTAGAATACGCCATCAAAGGCATGCTAGATAAGTTAGACCCTCACTCAGCATACCTCGACAAATCCTCACTCGATGACTTGCAAGTGCACACCACGGGTGAATTTGGCGGCATTGGTATTGAAGTGAGTATGGAAGATGACCTACTCAAGGTTGTATCCCCTATTGATGATACCCCCGCGGCTAAAGCAGGGATTGAATCGGGCGATGTTATTTTGAAACTCGACGATACCTTAGTCAAAGGGCTGAGTTTTGAAGAAGCAATAGAGAAGATGCGAGGGAAAAAAGGCACTGAAATTGTTTTAATGCTATCTAGAGAAGGCGTTGATACCCCCTTTGAACTGACCATTGTGCGTGACACCGTCAAAGTACGCTCTATTCGCCATGAAATAGTCGATGATCACTACGCCTACATTCGCATCGCGCAATTTCAAATCAGTACTGCCGATGACATGATTACCGTACTCAAAAAACTACAACGCAATAATATCCTACATGGTGTTGTATTGGATCTACGCAACAATCCAGGAGGCATTTTGCAGGCGAGCGTCGATGTGGCAGGTGCATTTTTAGATGGCCAAAAAGTGGTTTACACAGAAGGGCGAGCACAAGATGCCAATCAAGCCTATTTTGCCAAGCCCAATGACCTGACTCAGGGCTTACCGATTGTTGTATTGATTAACGATGGCTCGGCCTCGGCCAGTGAAATTGTTGCCGGTGCATTACAGGATTACAAACGTGGCGTCGTATTAGGAACGCGATCATTTGGTAAAGGCTCCGTGCAAACAGTACAACCTATTACCGAAGAAAAAGCCATTAAACTCACTACAGCCCGTTATTACACCCCTCTTGGCCGCTCTATTCAAGCTCAAGGAATTGTACCCGATATTACGGTTGAACGTGTTCGCGTTACCGCCGTTAAAGGGAGAAGGCAAGTAACCGAAGCTGAGCTAAGCCGCCATATCAATAATACAACGGGTAAAGAGGTGAACCG
>CALIUX010000265.1 GCA_938048505.1 uncultured Pseudomonadales bacterium | reverse complement strand
TTAGGGTGACCCAAAAAGGCGTTGTTTTAGTGACCCCTGAAATGTTAGGTCAGCGTGGCGGCGCTCGTCCTGCAAGATAGTATTACACAGCACATATAGTCAGTAGACCATTCATTCTATGTTGAGTGTTTGGTCAATTGGCGCTTCTTTATAGATAGTAGCTTTCCTACTGCATCACGTATCTACTTTAATATACATTTGCTTATCTTGTTCTTAAATATTTTTCAGTATGCTGAAAAATAGCGCATAGCTCATTTCTACATATTATATTGACTCAGTTTTTCTCGATGTATTGCCTCAGTATTATGTTCGCCGCTGTTGGTAATTTGTTCTATAAATTTCATCTAAAGTAGCGTTTTCTCTCAAAGTCTATATGCGTATTCGTATCGGTTTGAGGCAAAAATACGATAGGTCGTCATTAGGTTATCGATCGGCTAGTTTGCTAAATAGCCATTATGTATTTTTAGCTTTTTACACCTTCTATGAGAGATGGCGTGATGAATAGTGATGCGAAAAAACGGATTTGTATTTTAAGTGCAATTTTTATTGTAAGTGTAGGCTTTGTGCTTGCTTTAAAAAATAATAACACTGTAGAGCTGTATGCGGAGGAGCCTGAGCAAGGTAGGTCTGGCATAAGCGCTAACATGGAAAATACACAAAATCAAAAGGATGAGGTGAAAGGGAATTTAACTAAAAAAAATATGGACCCTTTAGTTGATTCTTCAGGCGCCAATACGGCATTAAGTTCACATTCTGAAAGTGAAAAAGCCCAGCTATCTACAGTGGAGGAAGATGTTGATTTTGCCGTATCAGATATAAATGATTCATTAAGCCAAGAAGGCATACTACTCGATAAGGGCATGGATGAAGCGTTACCAGATGAATTGTCACTTTGGGATTTAAAAGATTCAGAACCCGTAACCGTTGACGGTATTCCTGCCACGCAAACTCGGCTATCAGTTAACATCATTAAGCAATTAAAAGTAGGTCAATCGCTGAGTTTTTCGTTGCCGGGTGCAGTAGGTACTTTAACTTCAACGCTTGATAATGCTAGCAATCCTATGCCTGGTATTTCGGTTTATCGCGGTAAGGTTGATATTGCCGGAGCTACAGGCGATGTCATTGTTTCTCAGGGTGAGATAGAAACACAATTTATTATCACAACGCCGGCTACTGTATATAGCGTGGCCATCGATAATGCTACGGGTAAAGCGGTCATTATTGATGAAGCAGAGTATGCAAGCCGTACATTACCTGATACGCCTGCACAATTAGATCCAGGCGAATTACTCCCTCCCCCATCTTAATATGTCTTTGAGCTAGTGTTTGCTGACATATTATTTTTAGCAGTAAAAATCTAAAAAACCCTTCGACTATAAAAACAGGAGTTTCCTCTATGTTTAATGTTAAGCGCACCCTAAAACAACTGATACCTTGTCTATTTTTACTAGGCAGTAAGGTCTCTATGGCGAATACTGCAGATATTTTGGTGTTTTATACACCCAGTGCAGAGCGAACAACTCAAGGTCGAGATATGCCCGCGCGTATTGCTGCTTATATTGAATTTGCTAATCAATCGCTCAGGAATAGTGAGGTTGATTTGCAATTTAATCTTGTGGGTTATGAGAGCCTTGATGAGGGTTATGATTTTCCGACTTTTCAGAATGTTAGAGAATTTGCACGTGATAGGACTGTTGCGAAAAAACGTGCTGAATATGGCGCGGATATGGTGACTTTACTTAACTTGAGAGAGGAGGTGAGGGGGGGCTTTATTTGCGGGATTGCCGCAGATGTCACAAGAGGAAACGCAAGGAATGGCCAGTTCTTTCCTTATGCAGCATCGGTTGCCTTTAACTTGACAGGCATTAATTGTGGCCTCAATACCTTTATTCATGAGTTTGGTCATAATATGGGCCTTGGTCATGGTGTCAGGCAGCGTGCGCCAGGTGGTGTATTCAACTGGGGGCGAGGTTATGGTGTGGATAACGAGTTTAGTACCATTATGGGTTACCCCCAAGCGTATGATACGCGTAATCAGTTGCCTATTTTCTCTAACCCAAGACGTGAAGTCTGTGAGAGCTTAAAGTGTGGCCGAGATGCGCGTGCGCGTAATGGTGCTGATGCGAGTCAGGCACTAAATAATGTGGCTGAACAAGTGGTTAACTTTGCCTCTCGGCGACCCAATCGCGCTAATTCAACCGGCACTATTGTGGAGGAAGAGTTTATGGCTAATGGTTCGTTTGATCAGAGTACGCGCAGCTGGAGCAGTAAATATGGCAGTGCAAACATCAGCTCCACTAACGTCACAATTGACGGACAATCGAAAACTGTTGCTCGTATTACTTCGCGTGCTGATTTTCAGTCCGGTCTTTATCAGGACTTAGGGCGTACATTAAAACCTAGTGAAATGTATCAGCTTTCAGGTGGTTTTGCGGTTGTTGGTAGCGGCTCGAGTGACGAGATGCAGTTTGCGCTAGAAATTCGTGAGAACGGTCAGACTCGTTTCCAGTACTTGGATAACTTGTCTCTTGAAGAAGGTCGCTTCACAAACTACAGTGCTCGATTCA
>CALIUX010000264.1 GCA_938048505.1 uncultured Pseudomonadales bacterium | reverse complement strand
CAAGGAAGCTGCCCCTTTTGGCCGTTACACCGTGAGCGCCTTATTGCTGGCTGCCAAAAGCTTGCTATCCCATTAGACACGACTGTTCTTGATCAAGAGTATCAACAGTTTTTAGCGTATCTTGCCAGTGAAGGCGCTCTTGATCGACCGATCACTGATGACAAACTTAACCAAGCCTCTCAAGGCATCCTTAAACTGATTGTTACACGAGGTGTGGGCGGGCAGGGCTATGCGCCACCTGCATCACCGACTCCAAATCGATTATGGCAATGGCGTGAATTACCTGAACACGTTGCGCCTGTTAGTGTAAAGCTTGAGACGAGTACATTGCAGTTGAGCCAACAGCCCGTTCTGGCAGGCCTCAAGCATCTTAATCGATTAGAATATGTACTCGCGGCTCAGGCTTGTTCGCAGGGTTATCAGCCGCTATTGCTTGACCAGTCAGGGCATATCATTGAAACGCTGAGTCATAATCTATTTTGTGTGCACAAAACAGACTCTGGTGAGTTGCGTATTACAACGCCACGGTTAAGCCGTTGTGGTGTGGCCGGTGTGCTGAGACGATGGCTTATGGAGCAAGCCTATGAAGTGGGTTACACCATTCTTGAACGTGATGTCACTTTGCCAGAGCTGTTATCGGCGAGTGAAGTTTTTATTGGTAATAGTGTCAGAGGTATTTGGCCTGTGACGGAAATAGATCATACTCTTTTTGCTGCTGGCCCTGTGAGTGAGGCTTTTCACACACTGCATCAGCGTTATCTGCGTTCTTTTTGATATGTTTAAATCCGTATTTTTTCGAGCTACTTTAGCAATTCTATTGTGGTGTTGCCTCATGGCAGCGTTGGCTGGTGCTTATGCATGGCATTGGCTTAAAACAGAAGTGGCTGTTGAAGAATCGAGCCGCATCTTTTTAGTTGAAAAAGGGCAGGGGCTTGCAACAGTGGCTGCAGCCTTGAAAGAAAAGCAGCTCTTGCAATGGCCAATCATTTGGCGAGTCTATGCGCGCTTTATGCAGCCTGATGTACTCAAAGCCGGTGAATACCAACTCGCTTCCCATGAATCCCCCATGACGCTATTAACACGTCTGCAAGGCGGTGAGGTGATTCATTATGATATTACTTTTCCTGAAGGGCTCAGACTAACAGAATGGCTTGCTCTTATGTCTGCCGAAGAAAAGCTGGAACAGAAAGCCGCAACCTTGGAGCTATCAGCCTTAGCCAATATGTTGGGCATTCGCCAAAAAAATCCTGAAGGGTGGTTTTTCCCCGATACCTATCGCTTTGAAAAAGGAGATAGTGACTTAGATATTTTGCGACGAGCGCATGCCAAAATGAAAGCAGAGTTGGCTCAGCAGTGGGCGCGACGTACGCCTTCATTGCCTTATCGCAATGCGTATGATGTTTTAATCATGTCATCTATTATTGAAAAAGAAACAGGCGCTCCGTATGAGCGTCGTGAAATTGCGGGTGTTTTTGTTCGACGCCTTAAAAAGAAAATGCGTTTACAAACAGACCCGACGGTTATTTATGGTATGGGTGATACCTATCAAGGTAATATTCGTCGCAGTGATCTCAAAACCCCTACGCCTTACAATACTTATGTGATTAAAGGTTTACCACCAACACCCATTGCGAATGCTGGGCGAGCTGCGTTAGCCGCGGCTGTTAACCCCAAAGCTGGTAAAACATTGTATTTTGTTGCTAAAGGCAATGGCAGCCATTATTTCTCTGCCACATTAGCCGAGCATAATCAGGCTGTTCGACGATATCAGCTCAAACGCCGTGATAACTATCGTTCGTCCCCCAAGCCTTCACCCGCTACGGCTCTGCCTGAACAAAAACTAGCTCCAGATTCTGAATAATTATCTTTCGATAACTTTTTTTGTTAATTAACTATTTTATTTTTCAACAAATCTATATTCAGTAAACCTATTTCCAATCAATATATTTTGGATAACCACTCTTCAATTATTACTCTTTGATAATCATATAAGGAATACCGTTGTGCAAAAGCCTGCTGTTGGAAAGTTTATTACCGTCGAAGGAACCGAAGGCGTAGGTAAATCGACTAATATTGCTATCATTAAAGCGGCGTTAGACCAACACGGCATTGATTATATTGCAACACGAGAGCCGGGTGGAACGCCGTTTGCAGAAGAGCTTCGCGCGCTATTATTAGCGAATCGTGATGAATTTGTTGATCCAACAGCTGAGTTATTAGCTGTTTTTGCCGCTCGTGCTCAGCATATTAATACGGTAATTAAACCGGCTCTGGCACAAGGCCAATGGGTACTCTCTGACCGCTTTACCGATGCAACGTATGCGTATCAAGGATGTGGGCGGCAACTAGGCACCGCTTTGATAGAACAGTTAGAGCGTTTGGTTCAAAAAAACCTGCAGCCTGATTTGACGGTTTATCTGGATGTTGATGTCCAAGTGGGGCTAGAACGTGCGGCACAGCGTGGCGAGCTCGACCGTTTTGAGCAAGAGGACATTGCCTTTTTTGAGCGTGTCAGAGCAGGTTATCATGCCCGCATCGAGTCGGCGCCAGCCCGCTATTGTGTCATTGATGCCGGCCAGTCCCTTGAAGCTGTTCAGGGAGATGTTAAAAAGCAATTGCAACAGTTTATTGAATCACAGTTACGCTAGCGCAACGACGTTAAAAGCTATTAGTTAAAAGATATTAGCTAAAAGCCATTAATAGACTTGCCGCCATCAACGTTTAAGATTTGCCCCGTCATATAACTTTCTTCTTTAGCTAAATACAGTGCTGCCGTTACAATTGATTCTGTACCACCAATGCGCTGAAGGGGAATTCTTTTGAGCGCTTTTTCTTCATCTCGCACTGCGTCACCTTCTGGCCACAAGGCTGCACCCGGTGCAATACCATTGACCCGAACATGAGGCGCTAGCTCTATGGCTAAGCTTTTGGTTAACATGGCATTTGCCGCTTTTGCCATGCAATAAAGGGTATGTTTGGGTTTGGGGTTTTGTGCGTAAACATCAGCAAAGTTAATAATGCAGCCTTTGTTTTTGATGAGTGTCGGCGCTAAGGCCTGAGAGATAAAATAAGGCCCTTTAGCGTTACTGCCAAAAAGATCATCCCAGTGCGCTTCGGTACCCTCTCCAACGGGGACAGGGTAAAAGCTCGAGGCATTGTTAATTAGCAAGTCTGCTCGGCCAAAGCACGCTAGTGCAGCGTGAGTGATTTTTTCGGCGCTCGCATATTCAGTGATATCGGCTTGTACACTCACCGCAGACCCTTCACGCTTTTGATTTAGCGAATGCAATAGATCATTTACGGGCGTATTGCGGTAGTGTAATACGACATTATAACCTGCCTCGTGGAAGGCTTGCGCTAACGCATAACCTATACGCTGCGCGCTGCCAGTAATCACCGCGACGGGTGCTGCATTATTCATGAATACCTTCCTAAAACGTGTGACTAAACTTCTAAGCAGAGCCGAGCCTAAACACAATAAAATATGCGCCGAATATTTTCAGCTTTATGATTCAGAGTACTCTTTTTTAAATCGAGCAATCTGTTGCGTGCGTGCGCGGCTTATCGCCTCACCAATATCAGGGCCAGTAAGGCCTTGTTCAATAAAGGGTGCAGCGGTAATCCCCTCGCAATGTTGTAAGGCTTTTCGCAGATAATCAGCTTGAGGGTAATCGCGACTTTCAAAGCCTGTTCGCCCTTTTGCATCAGCAGCGCAGCACAATAAAAACTGCTCAAAAAGATGAGGGTTCTTATACGCACCAAGTGATGCAAATAGATTGTTTAGGGTTTTAGGATTTAATTCTAAAGCGCGATGGCAATGCGTATGAAATTCGCAAACCACTTTGGCAAGGCGC
>CALIUX010000263.1 GCA_938048505.1 uncultured Pseudomonadales bacterium | reverse complement strand
GAACGAGGCGAAGTTAAATTAACTGCCGAGCGCTTAGAAAAGAAATTTCAACATTGGCAAGGCATCATCATCAGCGCATGTGAACAATGCCAGCGCAACAAACTACCTATCTTACATACTCCAACTCAGTATGATACTTTTATTACTCAAGGCCACTCTGGCACAGGCTTGGTATTGCATCATCGTAGTGAGAAAACACTACAAAGCTTTTCACCTGACAACGCGTGTACTCTCTTAGTTGGTCCCGAGGGCGGCCTCACAGAAAATGAGATTGACCTTGCTCACCGCTCGGGTTTTGAATCACTCACATTAGGCCCTCGCGTATTAAGAACAGAAACCGCTCCCCTTGCCGCACTGACAGCTCTTCAGCTTTACTGGGGAGACTTTTAAGGCAATAAAACCAGCGTCATAACATGCTATAACCACCACAACCTGAGGTAATATTATGAAAAGTCGTTTCGTAAGGTTCATGAAAAAAGGAATATTTCTTTCAAGCTTCACAGCTACCGCACTATTTGGTTCAATCAATAATGCCTCTGCTGAAATCACATTCAAGCACACCCAATTAGCTGACAACCTTTATATGATAGAGGGACAAGGCGGATTTGCAGGAGGGAATTTAGCACTGTCAGTTGGTTCAGATGGCGTCATTATGATCGACAATTCCATGCCAAATATGCTCAAAAAACTCAACGATCAAATTAAAACACTAGCAGGAAAGCCGGTTGATTTTTTAATTAATACACACATTCATGGCGATCACACGGGTAATAACAACTATTTTGGCAGCCAAAAAGATACGCGCATCATTGCACATGATAAAGCGTATAATTTTATGAAATCTCAGGGAGTTCCGACATCAAATGGCGTCATTAAAGTAGAGCCCAGCGCACTGCCTGTTATTACCTACAATAACGAAATGAGCCTTCGGCTTAACGATGCAACCATCCAGCTTATTCACGTTGCACAGGCTCATACAGATGGCGATACCATTGTGGTATTCAAAGAGCAGAACATCATTCATGCTGGTGATATTTTTTTCAACGGTATGTTTCCTTTTATTGATCTCGCACATGGTGGTTCAGTGGATGGGTACATCAATGCACAAAAACGCATACTATCGTTAGCAGATGACAATACCCGCATCATTCCTGGTCACGGCCCCATCGCAACAACCAAGACCCTGCGTAACACCATTAGCATGATAGAAGACAGTAAACAGCGTATTCAAGCAATGATCAACAAAGGGCTGTCTCAAAAAGACGTGCTGCAAGCCAACCCATTAGCTGACCTACACAAAAAATGGAATTGGTCATTTATTACAACAGAAAAAATGACACAAACGCTTTATCGGGATTTAAGTAAACAGGGTAGAGAAAAGCCGGCACTTAAAATAGAGCACAAGCATTAAATTAAGCAACAGAAGATAGCTACCCATGCTTTTCTAGTTCATTCAGATTGCAGATATTAAGAGAGAGAATCCATATCTCAATAAAGCTCAGCTGATTGACCATACGCTGAGCTTTATCAAAAGATGCTATGTATTCATTAGTACAGCATGCATACATAGCATTCCTTGGTGTACCTTATTTTTTTCTAAATAAAAGCGTTACACGGTTAGATTCGCCAATGGCTTTATATTTTGCTTTTTGCGCCTCGGTTGCATTGGCCGCTCGCGATGAAGGGGGTAAGCGCCATACATATTCACCTTCTTGCACATCATCTTTAGGGTTTTGATTTACATTGGTTTCGGCAACAAAGTCGAAGCCTGCATCTTCCATTGTTTTCATCAAAAAAGAATGCTTTAAATACCCAAGACTACCTGTTGCCCAAGCGTCGGGCTTATCTTCAGACATGGCATGCTGAACAATCCCAACAATACCGCCTGGCTTGAGCATACGATGTGTCTCGGTAATAGCTTGGGTCAAATAGTCGCCCTGCTCTTCAAAGCGCGCAAGATTATGCAATGCACGGATAAACAGCACTGCGTCGGCTTGGCCTGTCAGATTACTGGGTAACGTTGAAAAAGTATAAGCTTCGGCTTTAAAGCCTGTATTGCCACTCCAGTTCTGCGCTTTAGCCGTCCACTCTTGTGGCCACACTTTACGCTTTGCTAAAAACTCTGGCGTTGCAAAACCACCAAAAAGAGGGAACATATCAAAACTATAATCCACACCAATTAAACGCCCTTCACTGCCCAGATACGGCGCCAAGATTTGTGAATACCAACCACCGCCGGGTAGAATTTCCACTACAGTATCGCCTGGCTGAATACCAAAAAAACTGAGTGTCTTGACGGGATTGCGATAAATATGACGTGCTTGATGCTCAGCAGGCAGAGTACTGGCAATACTCTGTAGCCTATCCTTTTGAGCTTTTTTGGTATCGGGCAATTCACATGAACTAAATACCGAACATCCCTGAATTAATAAAACACTCGCCATAGCCGCTAAATACTTCATACAACCTCCTCATAAGTAAAATGACAGCTACATAGATTGACATATTCAATGAGATCAACCTTGAAACTGAGCTCATATTGATGAGCCAAGCAGTTATATCAGGCTATGGTAGTAGGCGTCTATTAATATTATGCAATAAGGGGCGGTGCGATATTCAACAGTCAATCACGACGAGTGTCACCGACATTTATACCGTGTAGTAACATCTATGTATGTGGCAGAGCCATATCCTTGAGACCACAGTGTTAACAAAGAATTGTTAACACTGTGGTATATCATTTTTACGAAGGCCTATAATAACGGTCTCTAATGCACGATCAAATAATTGTCCACTGTCTACTACTTTCAATTCTTCTGACTTCAAGGCTATCGCAAGATCATTCAGTGTTTTTTCTAGCACTTTGTGTCCTGTGCGATTAACAAAGATGTAAGTACGGTGATCACCAATGACAGCTGCCAAACGACATCTTACATCTAGTTCACCTGACGAGTGATAATCAACCCATGTACCACGGGCAATCGACTGGGCTAACTTCATGTAGCGGTCTTCAATTGCGGTAACTTGAGTGTCTACTTGTTTATCTTCTGTTTTTTCACCAGAAAGTTTATTAATATTTTTAGCCACTGAAGCGTTTTGCGCATCAGACGTTTGGCTCGATGACATTACATTGTCGATAGGCTCTTCTGTATCATTGGCATAAGGCTTAGATGAGTCTGATATGGATTGATCTTTTAAGGCTTCAGCATCAACACTGCCAATACCTGCATTTTGAGCTGCTGCATTTTCATGTTGAACATTTTCATTTTGAGCATTGTTAGCGTGTGTATTTTCAACCTGCTCATTAGGTATAGCTTCAGGCGCAACCGGTGCTGTATCCGCAGTGGGTAGCGCTGGTGCAGCCAAAGGCTCCAAGTTTGCAAAAACGTGCTTTAACTCATTTAGTAAACGTTCTGCAGTAAAGGCGTCAAATTCAATTTGCTCAAAGCCTTTTAATAGCGCACCTGCTATAGCAGGATACGCGCTGCGGCTTTTCTCACACTCAAATAGGGATTTAAGGTTATGCGTACTATCAATCAAGCGAGTCAGTGTATCTACTGATGACTGCCATTGCTCAGACGATTCACCATATTTCACAAAGAACATGAACATGACTTTATGCCAAGCGGTATGCACAATTTCGTAAACTGTACTGTGTAAGTCTCTACCGGCGCAGATATAAACAATCGCATCTGTTACAGCAAGGCGAGCATTTTCTGTTTTCGCTTTGCCTTCTTCAGCATCTTGCATATGACGTTCCAAGAGCGCCAAACGTTTTTTCTCTCTTTGAGTAAATGAATGGAACTCTCGTAGCAGCTGAGTGAAAATATCACCATTTTCGTCATACTCATTCGCTGCACGATCAACAATGTCGTTCATTTTTTTGAAGAGCGGATCCCGCTCTAAACTTTTTTGATCAACATGATCATCGGGGCGCCAAGCCAAGCCAGCCTGTGCCAGTGCATTCATTAACTGGCGACCACTATGCTCCTTACTTTTCAGCAAAGAGTCATCGGCCACAGCCGCTCTCACAAGTGGAAGCTGTAACTTGGCCAACAAGGCCTTGAGCGGATTGGCTAGGTTTTGCTCTGTTAAAACATTTTCAAATAGCCCATCAACTAATTGCATCGTTTGCATTTCCGTTGCAATAGCAGGGCTCTGTTCAAAACCATCATGCTCAGCTAGCAACTGCACAACGCTTTGCCCACCAGAGAATGACGATGCACCAACCTGCGCCTGAATATCCTTTAACAATCCAAGCAACTGCAGTGTTTCGACTTTATCAATGTTTGCCGAAGGCTGATAAGGCTGCTGACCATTTAAAGCAACTGAATCAATATTCTGCATCGATTCAGCGCCTGTAGGCTGCTGAGGGCTAGGCTGCGCATCTTGACGATAAGATTCTTGGCTGTAAGCCTTTTGAGTCGGTACAACATGGTCAGACTGGACTAATCGAGAATTCGAATCTGTTTTGGCTGCTGGCCTCTTGCCTTTTGTCCGCTCCAGACTAGGCAGAATGCCTCTTTCAACCAAGAGCTCATTCATTTCTTCATAAAGGCCGCTTAGATCGCCAATAACATCTTTTTCAAGCAATTTAAATAACACTAAACGAGGTGTTGCTTCTAGCTCAAGAGCCTGCGTTGCACGCTTAAACGCATGACAAATATTCTCAACACTAATCGGGAGAAGCTTTATATCACTACCACAAGGACAAACGGCTTCAATACGCTCCATTAAACATTCGGAGGCAAACTGCACCGTGTGATTTGCACGCTTAACTGTTGCAGCAATGGCAAGCAACTCGTCCATTTCGTCGTTTTCAATAACCGAAAGGCTTTCAAGGTTTTCTTGCGCCTCTTCAGGCATATCCAAAAGGGCGCTGTAAAGCTCAGTAACCTCCACCTTAAAGCGATCAATAACGTGTGTACGCTCTTGACGCAGTTCTTTCATTGCATAAAAGAATGCGTCTTGCTCCTGCTGCTTATAGCTATTATTGGCCAGCTCAAAAAGCGTGTCATCTACGCGCGTGAGAAGCGCTGATACCTTATCGGCCAACCATGCGTCACTGTGTTGTTTTAATGTAAGAATTGGCTTAGGCAGTTTGCCCAAGACATAACTGGACTGCTGCTCTGCTGTGCGACGAAAAGAAGTGATGTGCGCAACATTATTGCCAGCGCTTGTCGGTACCTGTTTCATGCGACGTCTCCCAGTGCTATTGCACCATGGGTATGCATCCTAGTGCTAAAAATTTGAGCGAGTGCTCCGCAAGCTCAAAAACACAATGTATGGTTTAAGTTTTAACTCAATGTGCTCTATAAGCAAACCCCCTAAAAGAGATTTAATACTCACATCACAGAAATAATAATACTTTATAATTAGATTAAAATATTATAAACATTAAAAAATAATACCAAAGGACTAATCTTAACATATTAAACGATACAAAAATGACATGCGGGTTGCGATAGCAGCCATTTCATCCTAATATAAGTTTCGAATTGAAAGTTATTGCTTTTATTTGAAACATTATTTGGTGATTTTAGGTTCATTTCAAAAACTTTGCCCACAATAGAACTGGTAACAACGATTTATACTGGAGCAAGCCTAATTTCGAATAGAGTAAGTTTCAAACCAGTAAACATCACTAAGAAGAGCCTAAATAACCACAGCAGAATTGGATAAGCACACCGTGAGCAAACGCAATACACAACATCGACGCCGATCAATTATTGAGCACGTACAACGTCATGGAGAAGTGAGCGTAGAGGTGCTTGCGAACGAATATGGCACGAGCGAAGTCACCATTCGTAAAGACCTTAATGAATTAGAGAGCACTGGCTTGCTAATGCGCCGCTACGGTGGGGCTGTTGCAATGCCTCAAGAGCTTTTGAATGATACTGCCGAAGTTAGCGGCTATTCATCTGAAAAGCGCGCTATAGCAAAAGCAGCCGCCCAAATCATTAATGACCACAATCGCATCATCATTGATAGTGGTACCACCACACAGGCCTTGCTACCCGAACTGAGCCAAAAGCAAGGGCTGGTTGTTATGACCAATTCGCTCTCGGTTGCGAATGCACTAAGAGAACTTGAAAACGAACCGACGCTACTGATGACAGGTGGGACGTGGGATGCGCGATCGGAATCTTTTCAAGGCCAGTTGGCCGAAAAAGTGCTGCGTGCCTACAATTTTGACCAGCTGTTTCTCGGGGCAGACGGCCTTGATGCTGACAGGGGAACCACCACGTTTAACGAGCTGTATCAACTGAGCCAAGTTATGGCCGAGATATCGCGTGAAGTTATTGTGCTGGCAGAATCTGCAAAACTAGAACGAAAAGTACACAACCTAGAACTATCCTGGGATCAGGTGGATACGCTCATCACAGATAACAAGATAGAAAAACATCATTTAACACAGATACAACAACAGGGCGTTAACGTCGTTTGCGCCCAATAAGGAGTGATTTATGTGCGGTATTGTCGGCGCTGTAGCCCAGCGAGATGTCGCGGAAATATTAGTTGAAGGTTTAAAGCGCTTAGAATACCGAGGGTATGACTCAGCGGGTGTAGCAGTATTACATGAAGACCAATCATTGCAGCGCGTGCGGCGATTAGGGAAAGTCGCAGAGTTATCTACTGCACTAGAGCAAACGCGAGTAACCGGAGGGACCGGCATCGCCCATACTCGCTGGGCAACCCACGGTGAGCCGAGCGAGCGTAATGCACACCCTCACCTGTCGCAAGACCGTATTGCCGTTGTTCACAATGGCATCATTGAAAATCATGCCACACTCAAAGCCGAGCTATCGGCAAAAGGCTACCGATTCACATCGGATACCGATACCGAAGTGATCGCTCACCTTGTTGCAGAGGCCTTAAAAACAGCACCCACATTACTCTCGGCTGTACAACAGACCGTTACCAAACTAGAAGGCGCTTACGGTACAGTCGTCATTGACAATACCGACCCTGACCGCATGGTTGTGGCGCGTAGCGGCAGCCCGCTTGTTGTAGGGTTAGGCATCGGCGAAAACTTTGTAGCAAGTGACCAATTGGCTCTATTACCCGTAACACGCCGCTTTTTATTCTTAGAAGAAGGGGATGTAGCCGAGATCACACGCCGTGACGTCACCATTTTTGATCATGAAGGGGTTGCTACAGAGCGCGAAATACACGAATCAACAGCAAGCTACGATTCCGCAGATAAAGGGCCTTATCGCCACTTTATGCTCAAAGAAATCTATGAACAACCCGCTGCCGTTGCTAGCACACTTGAAAGCCGGCTCGGTGAGCATACGGTTCTTGATGAGACCTTTGGCAACAGCGCAACAGAGCTATTTAAAAAAGTACAGCATGTACAAATTGTTGCCTGCGGAACAAGCTACCACGCAGGTATGGTAGCGCGCTACTGGTTAGAAGCCTATGCAGGCATTTCATGCAATGTTGAGATTGCCAGTGAATTCCGCTATCGAAAATCATTTGTACAACCCAACAGCTTGCTAGTCACTATTAGTCAGTCGGGTGAAACAGCCGATACGCTCGCCGCACTGCGCCTTGCTAAAGAATTGGGCTACCTAGGCAGCCTTGCCATTTGTAACGTTGCGGGCTCATCTTTAGTGCGTGAATCGGATCTTGCCTTTATGACCCGAGCAGGAGCAGAAATTGGTGTTGCCTCAACAAAAGCGTTTACTACGCAGCTTGTTGGCTTTGCCATGCTCACACTCGCCATTGGCAAACACCACGGTCTTGATGAAGCCAAACAAAGCGAAATGACCGAAGCCTTGCGCAAGCTCCCTGGAACACTCGAGCGCTCACTTGAATTAGCCAGCAGCATTGAAGAGCTTGCCGAAGAGTTTGCAGATAAGCACCACGCACTCTTTTTAGGTCGCGGAGACCAATACCCCATTGCCATGGAGGGTGCGCTCAAGCTCAAAGAAATCTCCTATATTCATGCCGAAGCCTATGCTGCCGGTGAGCTCAAACATGGACCACTGGCACTCATTGATGCCGAAATGCCCATCATTGTTGTAGCTCCCAAGAATGACCTGCTTGAGAAATTAAAGTCGAATGTAGAAGAAGTACGCGCGCGCGGCGGCATTTTGTATGTCTTTGCTGACGAAGCCAGCCAATTTGAAAGCGATCAAACACTACGGCTGATTTCAGTGCCCGACGTACATGATTGGCTTGCGCCTATTCTATACACTATCCCCCTCCAGCTTTTAAGCTACTACGTTGCCATTATCAAAGGTACAGATGTTGATCAACCTCGAAACCTCGCCAAATCGGTAACCGTTGAATAGCCTTAAGTTGGACAGTCCAAAACTGGGGGGTCTTAAGCTGGATAGCCCTAAAACGCTTAACAAAGACATTTAATGCTCAAACAAAGCCAGCAAGGACGCTTGGCTATTTTTCAAGGAAAGAAGGTCTTTTTGAAATAAAAATAAAACCAATCGCCTAACGCTCCCGTAAAGACGCATAGACTCTCACTATAAAAATAATCTGGCCCCAATAAAAATGGGCGAAAGCTTGCAACGGCTCGAGACAATACATAGCTATTGCTAGCTTGCACACTTTACAAACGAGTAACGATATGGACTCACAGCATTTAGGGTCTCACGGCACAATGCGTAAAAATTTAGGTGTTAATTTAGTTGCCTATGTCGTAGCTTGTGCATTGCTATTCGCCGGGCTCTACATTCTGGCGCTTAAAATTAGCACGCAAAAGGAAGCTAGTAACAGTAATGATGCACATAATCGATTCGCTCACCTGCATGCCTCGCAATTAAAGCAATCACTCGACAGTCAAAAAAACTTACTGGCGCTTTTAGCCAAAAGCGATGCATTCATCAATCAGTTTTTTCAGCAGCCTGATGGTAAGGCGAATCTTGCATCAACATTAAGCAGTCAGTCTTTTAGCATTCCCAGTAATATTTCTAGGCTTGTAATACTCAATCACTCAGGTCAAGTATTACAAGATACGAAGCCCAATGCTAACAGTGGCGATAAACATAATTGGGCAAAGCGCGTATTACAAGGCAGTGCAGTCGAGCTAAAATTGCATAACTCGCACAGTCAAACCCTCTCTATTGCCTTACCGATAACAGCCTACAAGACAAAACAAACAGATCCATCTCTATTTGGCATTCAAGGCACGCCGGCAAGTGGAGTGATTATTGGTTATTTCAATATTGAAAACATCATGCCACCCAGTCAAGTGCAAGGTGATTTTGCGTTACTGTATCAAAAAGACAAAATTGAGATTATTAAAGATTTTGGGCTTTCTCAACCAGGCAAACCCATTACTTTCACAATTGAACCTTACGAATTAACTTTTCACTATATTTACGATGATATAACTACACATCTCTCACATAAAATGCTCATATCTCCAGCAGGAGTGACTATTGGCGCCCTGTTAGTTATTGGTATTTTATTGCTAGTAGGTAAGCGCATAGTGCTAAAGCCATACCAAGCACTTACCCAGTCATATGCGGCAATTATGTCTATTACCGAAGGCATTTCATATATTGACCACAACGGGTGCTATCAATATACCAACCAAACCTACTGTGACATAACAGGGTACAACTCAAAGGAACTTGAACAACAAGACTGGAAAACGCTGATACATCCCAGTGATCATGCAAAAGCACAAC
>CALIUX010000262.1 GCA_938048505.1 uncultured Pseudomonadales bacterium | reverse complement strand
CCCCAGTCAGCTCCGGCTTTTTCTGTCCAAGTAATACGTATTGTATAGAGATCATTACCGGCATTAATGATCGAGAGGTTGGGTTCGCTTAATGTCGTTTTTAACTGCTCTAAAATTTCTAAAGCATCCCTTTGTGCGATTTGTATTGGTGTACAGGTGGTTGCACAAGATCTTGCCGTGGTTTTACCCGTTAGGTTGTCATAGGCCCCGCTATCTAAACCGCTCTTATTGGCTCTTATTCTGTCGGCCATGTCAGACGCGCCAATAACAGCCGTATTTAATGAATTAGAATTCGAAAGCAAACTTAAGCCACTTAATTGCATGGTTGCTACACCCAGTACGCCACCAGCAAAAATCACAATTGCAACTAGAACTTCAATCAGCCCAAAACCTTTGTGCTGTGATAATAATGTTAAGTTGGAAGCGGATATTAGCTGCATGTGAGATTACCTCCGTTATGATCTTTATCAGAAGCCTGTGCGCGGCCAGTTATATTAATGACTACAGATTTTGCGCGATCAGCTCCGCGCTTATCACATACAGTGAATGTGCCGTTTTCACGAGATAAACCACTGGGACGGTAGCGAATGAATTTGCTTACATCATTCGTTGCTTTGAATGTCAGTAGCTCATGCGTCTCATCTGAGACACGAATTAACTCTTCATCACTGTCGTAGGTGTTATCTTTATCGTCATCAATAAAGATGATCCACCCTTCTTGCCATTTATCATTATTGGTACTACATGATGCACCATCTTCACTGGCACACATCATGACTTGCTTGGAGCGTTTGACAGCCTCGCTACGCGCTAACTGCAGCTCACTTAAAAACTGATTAACAGCAGACTTCTGGCGGCTATTGTTAATGAGGTTGTTGTAAGAGGGCACAGCAACAGATGCCAGAATCGCCACAACGGCGATAGTGACCATGAGTTCGAGTAATGTGTAGGCGCTAATAGTTTTTTTCATGGCCTTATATATAGCACCATGAGGAGGGGGGTGTACTGGCTAGGCAGATGATCGGTGGATAGGGCTTAATCAGCGTTACCCTACTACTCCCAATTGCTTAAAGTGTAATTTTTATTCCTTTTGGTTATCGCTTTATCGATTTCTATATCTTATTTTTTGTTTTTTTGTATTGTTAGTGATTGGTCCTTTTATGTTGCCGCTGAGTCTTTTTTTAGCTCAATAAGTATGATTTTTTTAATTTCTTATTACTTATTGTGAGGTTGATTGGTGGTGCTTTCTATTGTGCTTAGAAAATAAATTTGGTTGTTTTTTGGACGTTTTTGATTGTTATGATCTGTTAATGACGACGTTAAAGGCAGTGCTTACATTAGGCTTCTTAAAGGAAGAATAATAATTGTACTGCCTTAATATTAGATTCAATTTCACGTTTCGCAAAAATAGATTTTTTCTCTAATTAACGAGGCGTTTTGAGTGTTTCAACAGGCTGGCAATGTTGCTTATGGCAGCGCTCTTTTACACGCGTAATCGCTTGATTCAGAGCCGTTGCTACAAACCCCAACTCATCTTTTGTGTGTATTTGTGATTTACCTGAATAGTCATCTGCGCTAATGCGGTAAATCTGTATCAGTAATTGTGCAATTTGCGCTTTCCATGTCTTGGCATAGTTTATTGACACAATAATGCCCACTAAGAAAATACCCAGGCAAGTGACTAGCCAGATTAGCATGCTTTGTTTAGCGTTCTGTAGCTGCTTTCTGGCTTCTTGTGCATCCTTTCTGTCAATCTCTTCTGAGATGTAAAAAAACTCTCTTTGAATTCGAGAGAAATACAGTGTTGCGTTCCAAAGATCTTCTTCATAGTTAGGTGAGGTTGGATCGAGCTTGGTGACTTTATTTTTGTAATGGAAAAGAAGGTGCACTAGCACAGTAAAATCAAGCCCAAAATACTGCTGTGATGTCATGCTTGATTGCTTAATTGCTTGTATTGAGTCGTGTAGCTGGCCATTGATAGCGTTAAATTCTTGCCGTGCGGTTTTAAGTTCATAGCGCTGTTGAGCAATGCGCATATTTAACGTATTGAGCATGCCGTAGTGGTATTTGAAGTCATCGAGTGACTGGGCAATCGCGGGGGCACGCTCTTTATGCCAAAAAACCCAGTTGGGGTTAATTGCCCATATTGCTATAAAAGCAATGAAAAAAAACGCCCCTTGAATCGCGATGAGCTGCAGCATTTGGCGGCGTAAGCTGGTTTCCATCACCATCATAATTGTATGCCTTCGTGCTTTGAGAGCGGTACTGTGCTCATCATAAGTATAAGGCTGTTCAATCGATATGCTCGATTAGAGAGAGAGGGGTATGTATGGCCTGTGGCGGGCGGCATCTATCTGGGCTCCAGCGGGTAAATCAGTTGTTAAAGTCTACGCAGGCGCCTGTATGGGTGCTGTTGAGGTTTTGTATAAGCCTTTCATCACATTTGAGGTGATAGTTGAATTAAAACCAAGAGTGATGTTGATAATAATTCGTATTTAGGGCAGTATGACCAACTACAGGCGTCAAGATGCAGCACTTTACGACGAATAGTTGGCCTATTACTAGCCAATTTAAGACTAATTTGCATCTTTTTTGTACTTAAAACGCCATTTGTAAACTCTATACATTCAAGTTAGATAGCGCCTTTTTAACTTTCAGAGAAGGCATTCAGGAGAATTTATGAAATATTCTTTGATGATCGCAACATTACTTGCGACTTCTTCTTTTTTGGTTGGTTGTGGATCAAGTAATAATGGCCCAGCTAGCAGCAGTAGCTCATCTCAAGCGGCAGGTAGTAGTTCTGCTCCAACCGTGGCTAGTTCAGAAGATTCTTCAGAGTCTTCAGGTGATAGTTCTTCTGAGGCTGCTGTTTATGCCTTCAAAAATACCAGTGATGAAGATACCGTTTCTTACTCTGGCCAGATCGCGCGCCATGTGATTATGGATGAGATTAAAAAGGCGACTGGTGCAATTGTGGCACCGGACACCGCTGATAACTTGGGTAAAATTAAGAATCTCTATAGTGGCGATGATCACGCGACGATCGATGCAACCATAATCGCCTCTTCTAAAGCGGGTGATTTAGCCATTCAGAAAATGATTGGTGACATTAGCTCTGGTAAAAACCTTCGCGATAAGATCGCTGGGGGGTACATCAACTCCAGCGGTGAGCTTAAAGGTGAACCTACTCGTCTTATTAGCCCTTTTTTCGGTTGGGAGGGCTTAGCCAGTGATGCAACACCTGATATTTTTGTAAACTACATATTTGATAAGCTTGACGCTAATATCATGTTGTTGAGTCCAGTAAAAGTTGATACAAAAGATGGCATGCTTGACATCCCTACTTATACTGATGCTTATGGAGTTGATTACGTTCAGCTACTGCAAAAATTCTTACTTATGTCGGTTGGCTTTTCTCAGGGAACGACGGACTATTTAAAGCAAAATTTTGCGGCTCAATCAGGCCAATTCCAACAGAAAGACGGTCAGCCTATTCCGCCTTACTCTATTGCAGAGCATCACTTTGATGAAGGCTTTGGTTACTTTGGGGGTGCACGCGATTCATTGGCTTTAACAAAAGAACAGATATCAAGTGTATTCAATGATTCAAATGTTGACGGCATGATTGATTTGAATAGTGAGTATAATTTTGGCCAGTCAGTGAACTGCGCTAAACGTGAACGTGGAAAAAACAATTTTACATCCCGTACTATGCAAGCATTTATTGATGGTCGTGAAATCGTTGCGAAAATGACCGTTGCTGCTGAAGGCATGACACCAGACGAAGCCGTTGAAGCGACTAAAATGTATCAAGACTCACTCAATATGGCGATTAAAGATGCAGCTGTGACATGGGAAGAATGTATTGCTGCAACGGTTATTCATTATATTAATGTGACAACAGATGATATAGATGCCTTTGATGAGGGTAAGTTTGCTAGCTTAAAGAACTTTGAAGATTTAGCTAAGCACTGGTCTGAGATGAAAGGGTTTGCTTTTGGTTTACAATTTAGTCCTTTCTCTCCTTTTCGTGAAAGTGAAGAAAAACTTGAGAGTTTAAAGACTGTTTTAGCCAAAATGGGGAATGCACCTGTGTTGCCAAATGGGACACAAGCAGGTGAAGCAAAAGATATTGAAGCGTACAAAGCTGACTTAATGAGTGCTAGAGCTGTACTAAAAGACATGTACGGCTTCAGTCAAGAAGATGTTAATGAGTGGTAAAGTAAAGCATATTTCTACCAATATGTAGTACTTTGTAAAGCGAGGCCGCTATACGGCTTCGCTTTTTTGTTTTAAGAGAGATCTATGATGATTAAATATTGTCGAATGCTTGCCAAGCGTTTTTTGATTGCTGGTATAGGTGTGTATTTAGTAGGGTGTGGTTCAGGCAGTTCATCTGAGCAAGCGCTGCAAGAGTCCAGAGGATTTGACTTTAACTCGATGCTTGCAAACTATGCCGATAATATTATTTTGCCTGTATATGCCAAAACAACTGTTTCCGCACAGGAGTTGGTTAATAAAACTAAAAGCTACTGTGCGATGCTGCAAACGGCGCAGAATGAAAATACCCCTATTGACGATGCTAATATTGTTCTGGCCCAAATGGATTTGCAGCAAAGCTGGCTAAGTGCGATGTCGGATTGGCAAGCAGCAGAGCTTTTGTGGTTGGGGCCATTATTGGAGCGAGATCGCTCACTGAGAAACCGTATTTACTCCTATGCCACGCCTAATCGAGCAGACACATGCGCAATAGATTTATCAGCTGCAAGTGTGGGTAGTGCATCTTTTTCGATTCAAGATCGTGCTAATAATACGCGAGGCCTAGATGCTCTGGAATATTTGTTTTTTGTGGAGACTCTCGATCATACGTGTCGTGATAGTTTTGAGGCAACACAATCTTGGAATGCATTGCCCAAAATCGATCGCCAGTTAGCACGCTGTCAACTAGCTGAAGAGATTGCAGAGGATGTTATTCGCAATACTCAACAGTTAGAGCGTGACTGGGATCCTCTAGGTGAAAATTATCGCAGTTTATTCCTGAATGAGAATAATGCAGGTGAGCATTTAAGCCAACTTTCTGATGCGTTGTTTTATATAGAAAAAGAACTCAAAGACACAAAGCTTGCTCTGCCTCTTTCTCTGGTCAGTACGTGCGCACTGAATGCGTGCCCTGCTACAGTCGAATCGCGTTTTGCGAAGTCGAATTTGCGATTCATTATCGATAACCTTATTGCATTTAAAGCCGTTTTTAATGGTGCGGATGGTTTAGGTTTTGACGATATTATTCGTTTTGAAAACCAATCTGAAGTTGCCGATTTATTTAATCAAAATATTGATCGTGCGCTGCAATTTGCCAACGAATTAGCCGAATCAGGAAATACACTATTTACTGAAGCGACTCAGCAGCAAGTTAGTGCAGAAGGGCAAACGGCTTGTGTCGATGCCTCGGCTCAAGCCGATATATCGGTTAAAAGTTATTGTACTTTGCACGGTTTAGTCAAAGTGATTACCGATCAGTTGCGTACCGACTTTGTCACGATTGTGAATGTCGATTTACCTAAACGTACACAGACTGATAATGATTAAGGCCGCACCAATGAAAAATCTTTTTTTAAAATCGCTTTTATCGGTTGCTGTTGCACAGTCTTTGTCCGCTTATGCTGATCATGGCGAGTCAGATTCCTCTTCAAGTAATATTATTGAGGAGGTTTATGTGACGGGTGGTGCAGAGGCAATTCGCACTTTACCAGGCAGTGCGGCCTTTTTAGATGAAGAAGCCATCAAAGCCTTTGATAGTACAGATCTAACCGATGTACTGGGCCAAGTGCCTGGTGTGTATATTCGATTTGAAGATGGCTATGGCCTGCGCCCCAATATTGGAATTCGTGGGGCAACGTCTGATCGAAGCCAAAAAATCACATTGATGGAAGATGGCATTTTGATTGCGCCGTCTCCCTATTCAGCTCCGGCCGCTTATTATATTCCCAATGTGAATCGTATGGATGCGGTTGAGGTCTTTAAAGGACCATCATCTATACAGTATGGCCCTCACACGGTTGGCGGGGCACTCAACCTTGTTACCCGCGCTGTTCCAGAGTCCCCCAGTGGTGAAATAGCGGCTACAGTCGGTAATGATGGTTATCAAAAATACCGTGCCTTTTACGGCAATACTTATGAACTTGACGGTAGCCGTTTGGGTTTCTGGGTTGATGCTTTACGCTTTAGTGCCGATGGTTTTAAAGAGCTTGATAATCATAATAAAGACACAGGGTTTGCACGCAATGATATTAATGCAAAGCTTCAATGGCAAACGACCGAAGCTAATCGCCCGCAATCTTTAGTTATTAAGTTGGGGTATGCTGATGAAGATAGCAATGAAACGTATCTTGGATTAACCGATAACGACTTTAATGAAAATCCTGTTAGGCGTTATAGCGCAACATCAGAAGATCAATTTGTTTCTGAGCATACACAGTTGCATGCTATTCACTCTTTACAGTGGACAGAAAATTTCACTCTGACAACACGCGCGTATATCAACCGTTTTGATCGTGATTGGCAACGTTTTGATGGTTTTTTTCAACCTCCCTTTGATGCTGATAACTCGACAAATTTCCCCTGCCCAGAATTGGCTTCTGGGGAGATCAGTGACTGTACAACTCCCATACAAAATGTTTTAGAAGATCCTGAGCGTTATGCTTATGAGTATGCAATTTTAACGGGTCAGCAAGATGGTCTGCGTGAGGCCGATATCATTAATGTTGTCAGTAATGATCGTGCTTACGGCTCGCAAGGTATTGAATTAACGGGTGAACAGCATTGGGTAACGGGTTCTGCCGAGCATACTGCAAGTGTTGGCATTCGTTACCATGAAGATTATGTCGAGCGGAATCATCAGCCGCTGTTGCACCGTATGGAAAATGGCCGATTAGTTTTTATCGGTGAGTCCGAAAGCCCAAGTGACTTAAATAAATCAGAAGTTAGTGCGTTAGCACTCTATGCGAATCATGAAGTGCAATGGGACAAGCTCAAGTTGACTGCAGGTTTACGTTTTGAAGATATTGACGGAACGCGAACAGATTTCCTGAATGATAATTCTCTAGAGCAAGGTGAGCATTCGGTTATTCTTCCGGGAGTCGGTGCTTTTTATCAGTGGAGTGATACTTTGGGTTTGCTTGTGGGAGTTAACAAAGGCTTTTCTCCTAGTGTTGCAGGCTCAGGTGCTGACCCTGAAGAGAGTATTAATTATGAATATGGTTTTCGATATGAAAACAATGCGCTGACAACAGACGTCATTGGTTTTTATAGTGATTACAGTAATCTGATTGCGCGCTGTCGTGCGTCTGAATCCACTTGTGTGCAAGGCGAAGAGTTTAATGGCGGAGAAGCCATTATTAGTGGTGTTGAGATAACGTCATCTTATGCTGTTGAATTGCCTAATACTTGGACGATTCCTTTCTCATTAACTTATACCTATACCGATGCTGCATTTGATAATACTTTCGAATCGCGATTTTCACAGTGGGGCAATGTTGCAACAGGTGATGAGCTACCTTATACACCTGCACACCAAGCTAAGCTTTCGACTGGTGTTGAGGCAAATAATTGGTCAATGACACTTGAAAGTAAATTCGTTAGTAGAATGCGAGAAGTTGCTGAACAAGGCGACTTCTCTAACAGCCCCTTTACGCGTTCGCATACGCTGTGGGATGCCGCATTGCGTTATACACCAAATGATAATTGGGATTATTTACTAGCGCTTGAAAATATTTTTGATAAGCAAGTCATTGTTTCACGACGCCCTTTTGGTGCAAGACCCAATCAGCCTCGCTCTGTTAAGGCGGGGGTAACCTATGCGTTTTAACTGCGCTAATTACTTTGGTAAGTGCGTGAAAGCGGCTTAGGGGCTCCTGGGTTTATTTTATGGGCGAGCTACTTCATCTAAAAGCGCAACTATGGCAGGCGTTGGCAATGCCTGTGGATGCTTTTGTTGACCCATCTCGCCGCATTTACTGGCCATTTATGTTGTTGGCTATTGCGCTTGCTTTGCTCGTTCTAACGTTGCGTGAGCGGCAGTTTGCGTGGCAGACTTGGTTAGCTGAGTTTTTCTCGAGCCAATATTTTTTATCGACCTCTAGCTTACATGATATAGGTTATTGGTTTTTTAATAGCCTGATAAAAGTCATTGCGATCGTGCCACTCTTAGGCGGACATTTAGCTTTTACATTGATAGTTGTGCGTTTTCTTCATGGTAGTTTTGGGCCGCAAGATATCCCAGTGCCTCCGCCTATTTTGATGATGACGTTGTATACGCTTACCTTTCTCTTCATCGAAGACTTGAGCCGTTACAGCTTGCACCGCCTTATGCATCAAGTGCCTTTTTTGTGGCGCTTTCATCGCACCCATCACAGTGCTACCGTTTTAACGCCTTTGACACTGTTTCGTATCCACCCTATTGAGATGTCACTCTATTATGTGCGCGGCACATTGGTGTTTGGCTGTGTGAGCGGTGTGTTTATTTACTTGTGGGGCGGGAATGTCAGTGGATGGCAAATCCTCGGTGTGGATGCAGTAGGCTTTTTCTTCAATTTAGCCGCCGCCAATTTGCGCCACAGTCATATCTGGTTGAGCTTTGGTTTAGTTGAAAAGTGGTTTATTAGCCCTGCACAACATCAGCTCCACCACAGCACTAACCCTCTCCATTTTAATCAAAACTACGGTTCTGTTTTAGCCGTATGGGATAGAGTATTTAAATCATGGTTGCCGGCGGGTAAAAAGCAAAATCTGACTTTTGGTTTACGGTGATTATTATTCAACCTTCCTTGTGATTTATGGCAGCATTAATAGCTGTTTTGCCATATTCATTTACCATATTGATTTAATAGCACCGATTTTTATAAAATATCCAAAAGCTGTGCTATTGCATTGAGTCGTATTGAATCCATACAACCGCAATGCAATGGCTAACTATTTGTAGCGTATCGGTTTTGCTGGCGTATCATCTACGCCGCATCATCACTATCAGACATCCCTAACTCTTTAAGTTTACGCGTCAACGTATTACGCCCCCAGCCCAGTAAATTGGCAGCGTCGCGTTTACGTCCGGCGGTGTGTTTCAATGCGGTTTCGATTAATGCGCGCTCAAAAGTGGGTACGGCTTCGCTTAAGATATCGTGTTCGCCGCGTGCTAAAGATTGCTCGGCCCAATGACGTAGGGCTTTATCCCAATCGCCTGCGGGCATCTCGATTTCTGAGCGTTCCATTAATTCGGGTGGCAAATCTTGCACATGGACTTCGCGGCCAGAGGCCATGACGGTAATCCAGCGGCAAGTGTTTTCGAGCTGACGCACATTGCCTGGCCACTCTAGTTTTGAGAGGTACTTTTCGGCATCATGCGTTAGAACTTTGGCTTCGACATCAAGCTCTTTTGCTGCTGAACCTAAAAAGTGACGAGCCAATTGAGGGATGTCTTCGCGGCGTTCAGATAGCTTAGGCAAGTGAATACGAATGACGTTTAAGCGATGGAATAAGTCTTCGCGAAATGCCCCGCCTTTAACCAACTGTTCTAAGTCTTGGTGGGTTGCGGCAATAATGCGTACATTCACTTTAACGGGCGTGTGGCCACCTACACGGTAAAACTCACCGTCTGCTAGCACACGAAGTAAACGTGTCTGCGTTTCGGCTGGCATATCCCCAATTTCATCTAAAAATAGGGTTCCACCATCGGCTTGTTGAAACCGGCCTTGTCTGACGCCGCTGGCGCCTGTGAAGGCTCCTTTTTCATGCCCAAAAAGCTCTGATTCAATAAGGTCGCGAGGGATCGCGGCCATATTGAGCGCAATAAACGGTCCTTCTTTACGTGGGCTATGTGTATGCAGTGCATTAGCGACAAGCTCTTTACCGGTACCGGATTCCCCATTAATTAAAACGGTGATGTTGGACTGCGATAAGCGACCTATTGCTCTAAAGACTTCCTGCATAGCAGGGGCTTCACCAATAATGTCTTGTGTTTCGGGTGTTGCTAAAGCGGGTGCTTCTATTGTTTGTTCCGCTGTATGGGCCAGTGCACGCTGCGTGACGGCAACCGCTTCATCAATATCAAACGGCTTGGGTAAATACTCAAACGCACCGCCTTGGTAAGCCGCTACGGCACTGTCAAGATCGGAGTGGGCTGTAATGATAACAACCGGTAGCTGCGGGTGTTTGTTACTTAGCGCTGAGAGCATAGATAGGCCGTCAGTTCCCGGCATACGCACATCACTGATGATTGCATCAGGCTGCTCGATTTTTAAGCGGCTTAGGGCGCGGTCGGCGCTGTCAAAGCTTTCGGTATGGATGCCTGCTTGTTGCAAGGCTTTTTCCAATACCCAACGAATCGACTTATCATCGTCAATAATCCAAACATAGTTAGGTTTCGGCATAGTCAGTATCCAATGGAAGGTATAACGTAAACATTGTCTCGCCGGGTGAGCTTTGACACTCAACGAGTCCTTCATGTTGATTAATTAAGTTCTGTGTTATAGCAAGACCCAAGCCAGTCCCTTCTGCTCGACCCGTGATCATCGGGAAAAAGATATTGCTAATGAGATCTGGTTCAATACCTGGGCCATTGTCAGTAATTGTGGCGCGTGCGATCAGTGCATGATGCTTGCGTCCTATGGTAAAGCGTCTCTGTATTCGGGTTTTGAGGCGTATTTCAGGTGAAACCGTATTGTTTTCTTGCAGAGCCTGTAGTGCATTGCGGCAGATGTTAAGTAATGCCTGGATAATTTGCCCGCGATCACCAATTAGGTCAGGGATACTCGGATCATAATCTCGAATAATCTTAACGCGATGCTCTGCTTCGACATCAATTACAGCCGCGACATGCTCAAGTGCATCATGAATATTGGTGGGCTTGCGCACAGAGGGAACACGCGGCCCAAGCATGCGATCGACGAGATCCCTTAAACGGTCTGTCTCATCAATGATGATGCGTGTGTATTCGTTTAAGTCACTATCCCCAAACTCTCTGCTTAATAGCTGCGCTGCACCTCTTATACCGCCTAAGGGGTTTTTGATTTCATGAGCAAGGCTACGCATGAGACTGCGCGAAGTTTCTTGCGCAGACAGCATTGCTTCGTCTTTGCTGATGCGAATAAGACGGTCTAAAGGCTGAACTTCAATATGGAAACAGTCGGTTTCTTCATTGGACTCAACGGAGTAATCAACCGTTATCTCATCGCCCGTATGCAAGCGCCATTTCGCATAGCGTTTGGTATAGGATTCGTTGTTTTCAAGGGTATGAACAAATTGAGAGGGGTCAACACCTTGCTCGCGCACAAAGTCGGCGAGTTCTCGCCCAACCGCTTGTCCGCCACTGGCACAAATAAGAATCTCTGCCGAGTTATTAAGATATTGAAGGGTAAGCGTTTCGTCGACAACAATAACGGCCGTTAAGAGGTTATCAAGAATGTGTTTGTAATGTGTGTATTCAACCATTATTTGATCTCTAAGATATAACCCAAACTAGCAAGTATCAAACCAGTTCGACAACATTGGAATGAGCTCTTAGCGTGAGGCGCCATGCAGGTAAGGCATCGCTCCATCATTTTTGAGTGCTATTCTTGCATTTTTTTGGTGCAAAATAATGCTTTAAATTGGTGCTTGGCTGTTTTTAACTTGAGAGGTAAAGGTGGTACAGGCTTGAGATAAAACGGTGCCAAATAAGCAATGGGTGTACCTTAAGAAATATCAGGTATTTTCAGTACAGGCAGCTTTGCTGCAGAAAGGAAGAGCTATAGAGAATGGAGCTCTAGATATGATATGGCTAATATTTTATTGATATTGATCCACAAAAAAAGCCCTGAATGGGTTAATCATGGCTG
>CALIUX010000261.1 GCA_938048505.1 uncultured Pseudomonadales bacterium | reverse complement strand
AAAGCGTGTTAGATCAGCCAAAAAAGTCGCGCGCAAAAAAATCACACAAGGTCCTGCATTACCCGGAAAATTAGCAGATTGTTCAAGTGATGACCCTGTGCGCGGCGAACTGTTTTTGGTGGAGGGTGATTCTGCTGGCGGCAGTGCCAAGCAAGCGCGTGACCGTGAAAACCAAGCCATCATGCCACTGCGAGGCAAGATCTTAAATACGTGGGAAGTCGATAGCCAAGATGTTCTGGCGTCTCAAGAAGTGCATGATATATCGGTTGCGCTAGGCATTGACCCTGGCTCTACGGACTTAAGTGGCTTGCGTTACCATAAAATCTGCATACTCGCCGATGCCGACTCCGACGGTCTGCACATTGCTACACTTCTATGCGCATTATTCGTGCAGCATTTTCCTGCATTGGTGAGGGCAGGGCACGTATTCGTCGCCATGCCACCGCTCTACCGAATTGATATCGGGCAAGATGTTTACTACGCATTGGATGAAAGCGAAAAACAAGGCATTCTTGATCGTATTCAAGCCGAAAAGAAAAGAGGCAAAGTTAATGTGCAGCGCTTTAAAGGCTTGGGCGAGATGAACCCACTTCAGCTGCGCGAAACAACCATGAGTGTAGATACTCGACGTTTAGTGCAACTTAGCATTGATAATGAAGAAGAAGCGCGCCAAGTTATGGATATGCTCTTGGCTAAAAAGCGAGCGGGCGATCGTAAGAGTTGGTTGGAAGATAAAGGGGATTTGGCTGAGGTGAGCTAGTGTCTGTCATGAAAAGCATACATTCATATGAACTAAGCATCTCAAACAAAATGTTCGAGCGTGGCATTACGTTAGTTAATCAATCAAATTTTATAAGTTAGTCCATTTTAATCTAATCAAAAAACCAATGTACAATGCACTACAACAGCTCAAGCGTGTAGTAAAGCAACAAGAAGGCCAAGCAAATGAAAAAAAAGCTCACGAATTTAAGCATCTTTACTCTATGGATAAGTTTTCTACTGCTTGGCTGCGGTAGTGATGACCAGAAAGGAAGTTCACAAGCTGGGCTCAACGACGAAAAAAACTTCGAGAATCCAGCAAGCAACCCCATTAAATTATTGAGTGCAGAAAAATACGTCGAAAAACCCGACCAAGCACCAGACTATAGCGCATATTACACTTATGAAAATGGTTATTTAGCTTCTGCTTCAGGATTTACCACACTGGAAGGATCTTATTTTTATGATGGCGCCGGAAAATTAACATCTTCTATTTCAAGAGAAGGGCATTCATATACATATTTATACGATTCAGAAGGGCGAATGCTTAAGTCCATCAATGAGGATAACGGCGAAGAAATAGACTTTGTCTTCAGCGGAAATAAAGTTGATGTCGTATGGAAACGAGCTAGTGCACTTGCTGACGCCGGCCCAGACGATTTTTATTTCGATAGTCGAGAATTGATTTTAGATGAGCTAGGGCGAATTACCGTTATCAATAACAGCACGCCAGACGATACAATTTTTGATAAAAAACAAGAATTTTTTTATGATGATGATGGTAATATTGTCAAAGCTATTTTTGAAAATTTCGACGGGGAATCTTATACTCAAGACTACACTTACTCGGAAGTCCAAGACCCATTCTACTCCTCATTTAAAAAATTTTTCGAATCCACGTATTATTTAATAAATTTCTTTTCTATTTCACCAACTATTCATGACCATGGTTTATCTCCGCACGTGAGGGTTCGAAAGAGGAATGATTCAGACGAGTACGAAGAATATTCTGTAGACGACGATGGTTATCTGTCTAACAAAGTTTATTCTGATTTCTTCGTTGAATATATCTATGAATGAGATCACATTTTAGTTGCCCGTTAAAAATAATATGCGGGCTGTGAATTTTTAAGTATAAAAAATTTAATATCATTAGTGAGTATTTCGATAAGGGTTGGCGTTAATTAAGCAATCACCAGCTATATCTGGCCACAGTTCTATAGTCATTTATTGCATAAAGTTCCTTTTTTGCATTGACGATAGTTGATGAAGACGGCAAAGGTTGTCATGCCGGTAAATATAATTGTTGATTTCGTGTTTTGCGTCAGACGGTTTTGATCAGCTAGTTTGAGGCATCCATTCAGGCTTCAAGTTCCGAAAGAAACGCTCCATCATCGAATGATTGCAGCAATTTCCACGTAGACATTATACATATGATCATGTCGTAATTAATGCTTAAGGCGTTGGCGGCTAGACTAAAATCTGGTGTGATACGAGATTTTGCTGACTTGTTCATGATTCATCTATCTTACGAATGAGGTGAGTTTAATCCCTCTAATTAAGTGGCCAGATTTAGCGTGCCACTACAATAGTTAAGCTGCAATGGGGTTTTGTCCATTATAAGCTAGCGTATTATAGCGAGCAGAAGGACGGATACAGCCTATCAAATACTCAAGAACGGGAGAAATTTGGGCGGGCTTATCGAGAAAAGAAGGGAAATGCTCAGGTGGAGACACTAGTTGCCGATCAACCATTTCATTAATTATGGGAAGATAATCAAATCCCGTTTTACCAACGTAAAGATTTTTGATGTTTTGAGTCTTACACAATTCCAATGCCATGCTTACACCATTTAGGTATAGGTAGTCTTTGGTAAACCCACCTCCGCGATGCACCCTTACGGATAGTTTAAATGCTTCTTCTTGTGAGAGCCGATGCTCTTCGACTAAAAAGCTAAACGTGTGGCGAAAATCTCCATGTTTAAGCATTTCTCTAACGGCAAGAACGCGTAAGGCCAAGCCGTGCAAACGTTCCAAGGTCATATTGCCAGAATGATATTCATTTAAAATGGCAAGCCCTTCTTGAGCTAGGGTATTTCCTGGCAGCCCCAAAGAAAAAACCTTTAACCTTTGAGATGATGCATTTAATGTTGTTGCCATATGTACGCCCAGCTCGTGATGAATAAGCGCTCGAGCTTCGATTGCAGAAACGCCAAGATTTTTTGCTATGATTACCGCTTTGCGACTGTTTGAGACCATTGCAGATGCAACAAGCTTTGTACTCGTTTCAATCTTGCAGGGCATTCCCCATTGCGATGCCGCGATTTTCATTTGCGCTAATAGCGCCTCTGTTTTTACAGTGGCTTCATTAGGGCTATCAAGAGTGTTTGCGTGCAGTAAAAAATGCGCATTCTGTTCATCTGTTTGGCTAGGCTCTCCATAATATTTAAGTGACTCATATAAAAAATCTGGACGTCCAGACTTGACCAGCATACCGATTTTTTCACTTAATCCGTCTACCACATCTCGATACAGTGATTGGATACTAGGATCTCTTATTGAATCGATTGGTAAGCGGTAAAGCTGTTCTCTAAATTGATACGGATCAACGTTGAGCTGACGATACCTGAAATTTGGCTGGTAGTTACCATTGCATTTAAAAAACTGCTTTTTCTCTGCAGGAATGTTTACTGGATTGATATAAAGTAATGTTTCGAGGCCTTTGGCAAGCTGAAATAATGCGCGATCGACCCTGATGATGGAAGGGTCCATTTTTTCAGTAAGAATATCTGATTTTTTAGCTTTCTTCTTAAACGTGAAGCGACGAGAGAAAAAGGCGGAAATATCAACAAGGGATTCTTTAAATTGTTGACTCAGTGATTGCATGACCAAAGGGTATGCCTCACCACTCAGTTCATCCATAAAGACTTTTTTAACTTCCAAAGGGAGTACAAGACTGTTCTGAAAGCGGCTGTTGACATGGGAAATCATATAGCCTCGCCCAAAGAAAACAGTATTTTCAAGTGCTGAAACAGGCATATTGGGTAGGCTAATCATTGAGAGTTTTGAAAGTGATAAATCAACTACACTTTGCCAGCGATCTAAATCTACTTGCTCTGTGCCAATATTGAATGTTGGCGTATCGCCTTCACGTCGCAGGTGGTTGTATGAATGGACATCAAAAATAAGCGCTGCGCCAAACTGATTTTCAATTTTATTGATAAGTGCATCCAGTACACGATAAAAAGCTTGGTGTTTTTCTGTGCTTTCTGCCCTTTCTTTTGTTGTCAGTTTTGTTTTCCAAACTGTTTTCCCCCAAGCCTTGGTATAAATACAATTTGCTATGGGGCGATTTAAGTCATATTCATAACGTGAATCATGTGCGATCAATGTGATAGGCATTGCCTGAATCAGCTGATCAGTATAAGGGTCTTCTTCGTAAAATCTTTCTTGCTCGGTTAGCATGATTTTTGATGTCAAGCTGGGTCGGAACCTATGGCCGGCATGAACGGCAGTGCAAATAATGGGCGAATAAGACTCTATCTTTAAGGTGAAGCTGCCGCCTAAGAGTTCACACTCGAAATGATCGCCAATATTAATGCGTTGGATGATTTCCTTTTCAGATAGCTTCTGCATCTTCAATCACCTTTCTGAAAGAGTTCTTGCGTTCGATCACCAGCTCGCGTGCAGACACAACATTTTCAAGAAAATCAATAATGGGTTTTTGAAGTTTAGTTCTGTTCAGTTTGTTAATTCGTGAGATGCCACCTGGGCTTAAAACATTGACTTCGATGAGTTTCCCATTGATAACATCTAGCCCGACAAAGTATAGGCCATCACGAACAAGCTGCGGCCCCAGTGCTTTGCACAAAAGTTTTTCTTCTTTTGTTAGAGTGTGTTTTACCTCTTTTCCGCCGGCATGAATATTAGAGCGAATATCACTACCCGAAGGTACTCTACGCATTGCGCCAATAGGCTCACCATTGAGCAATAAGATACGCACATCACCTTCATGCGCGCCTTCGACATATTCTTGTAAAATCACATAATTGCCTTGCTCTCCACCAATATAAAACTCCAAGAGCGATCTAAAGTTTTGCTGCGCATTTTTTTCAACAACAATAACACCTTGTCCGCCAAAGCCATTAAGCGGCTTCATAATCATTTTTGCAGTTTCAGACTCTTCTAATACTTGTTCTAAATATTCCTGGCTTTTGGATACATGCGTCTTAGGGATAAAGCGTGCCGCTTCCCCGCTAAAGGAGGCTGGGTAGAGCTTGTTATTCGCAATGCGCAAACCATCAATGTCATTCATGATGAAGACATCGTTGCGCACAGAGTCAAGAAAATTAAGAGCGGTCGTATCCAGTGGTGGGTTAGCGCGCATCACAATTGCGTCAAAGCCGCCCAAAGGCAGTTTGCAGCGTTTGAATTCGGCTGTTTTATAGAATGAAGGGACATTGCCACTAACTTTATTGCTTTTTTTGAGTACGTTACAAAAAGCAAAAGCAACACTTTCTCGAATTGTCAGGTTATTAGGCGTAGTGACTGCCACGGTGATATCGCGCGAAGCTGCCTCATGAATCAATCTTAAGGTGCTATCGTTTTCGGGGTCTATGCGATCCCATGAATACATTACAAAACAAATTTTCATCTCTATCTGCCTACCACTCTTCATCTAATGAAGGTGCATTCTCTAACCCTTGATCAACGAACTTCTTGACTGAAGCAGGTGTTATTGTTCGTTCCTGCACTTTCTGGCAATAACGCATCCACGTAATTTCATGCTTGGTTTGGGGTGCTTTATGGCCCTTACAAACGCTTACAAATTCTCGCTCTTCGTCATTTACTGGTACACGGAGTCCTGAATGAAGCTCTTGATACGCTATACCGTGAACTTCCAGCAACTCCGCTTGGTCGTTGTTAAATTCACCGCTTCGGGAGATGCCATAAGGGAAGTGTTCTTCCCCGTAGAACCTCTTATTGGCTACAAATGAATCCAAATTCTGCATATTGATAGAAATCTCTTATTGCATATTTCCACTATATTCATTGTTATACTGATGATTTGATTAGTAAAATAATGGTTTTTACTGGTTATCGATAAAAAAAATCGATTGATGAGGGTGGCCATGAACACAGACCTGTTAAGAACGTTTCTTGAAGTTGCCAAAACCCGCCATTTCGGCCATGCCGCTGAAAACCTCTTTCTCACTCAATCAGCAGTGAGTTCGAGGGTAAAGCAGCTTGAGGCAATGATTGGGATGTCGGTTTTTACCCGACAGCGCAACAACATACTACTGACCAATGCAGGGGAGCGATTGCTACCCCATGCCGAAAGCCTACTGGCTTCTTGGCAGCTTGCTATACAAGAAGTCGGCGTTCCATCTAAGAAAAATACACAGCTTTCTCTCGGAGGGACTTCCAACCTTTGGGATACTTTTTTGCAATCTTTGCTTCCCAAGCTCTCGATCAAATTTCCTAATCTCTATATGCGCACTGAAATTAACACCTCGCAACATTTAGTACGCTCTTTACTTGGCGGGCGAGTAGATATCTTTGCAACCCTCGATCCACCTGCGAACAATGATTTTGAAGCAGAAATAATTGGTGATTTAGAATTGATAATGGTCTGCAACGTGGCCGAGCAACAAATAGACGACATACCGTCTTTGGGGCACGTATTTGTAGATTGGGGGACGGCTTTTAATATCCAGCAAGCCAGATTGTTTACAGAACCTGTTGCGCCAATTTTGCACACGGCTCAAAGCAGAATAGCGCTGGAGTTTATCTTAAGTCATCAAGGGGCGGCTTATTTGCCGAGGGCGCTTGTGCAACCCTATTTAGATGATGGGTTATTATTTCAAGTGGCTGACTCACTCGAAATTGAACAGGATGTATACGCCGTTTATCTTGGCGGTGCAGGAGCAAGTCTTTCGCTAGGTCCGATTATCAGCTTTTTGAAGGCCAGAGACATTAAACCTGAGACGGCATTGGCTCCAATTGAAGATGATTTCTAAACACCATTATGGGTGCTGTATACAT